>JAYPYO010000012.1:0-47398 GCA_038135995.1 Porticoccaceae bacterium | reverse complement strand
AAGCCGTCGTCCATGGTGAAACGCTCGGTGTCCCAGTCGACGCTATTACCCAGGCGGCGCATCTGGCGCATAATGGTGTCGCCGGACTCTTCTTTCCACTCCCAGGTCTTTTCAATAAATTTTTCTCGGCCCAGCTCTTCGCGGCCGGGCTGGCCTTCGGCGGCCAGTTTGCGCTCTACAACCATTTGCGTGGCAATACCGGCGTGGTCGCTGCCCACTTGCCACAGGGCATTTTTGCCTTTCATGCGGTTGTAGCGGGTGAGGGCGTCCATTATGCCGTGCTGCAATGCATGACCAATATGCAGGCTGCCGGTGACATTGGGTGGTGGAATCACTATGGAATAGGGGTCTTTGTCGCTGCCGTCTTTGGGGGCAAAGTAGCCGCGCTCTTCCCAGGTTTTATACCATTTGGTTTCGATGTCCTGGGGGGCAAATGTTTTTTCCATTATGTGCTCAGTGATTCAAATATGGGTTGTGGAGGCTGTATTTTGCCAGCCGCAGATTATAGGGGTTGGGAGCTTTTGGGGCTAGCTCTGCTGGTTAAATCGCTCGATTACTTTGGTGCGGATTTTCTCCCGCAGCAGTTGCTCCACTCTGGGCTTTAGACGACCCATCAGCTTGGTAACTATGGCATTGATCTGCTCTTCAGTAATGGCTGGTGCTGTGTCTGACTGCTCGAAGAGGTGGTGTTGGGCTTGATCGAAGACTTTGCGCGACTCATGCTCCTGGTCGATTTCTTGATTTAATGACTCGGTGAGTATGGGTATTTCCAGATTGTCGCTATCTGGGCTTTGCTCGCTCTCCACCAGGTCTGAATATTGCAAATCCTGCTGCAACAGCTGTTTGTGCAGGTCGTAAAGCTCGTCTAGCATGCTGTCGTAGTTGTCGCTCTCCCTGTCTAGGCTGTTATTACCTTCCTGGCTGTTATTGGTGGAGTCTGTCACTTAATCTCTTTGTCGCTTAAATCGTGGAAGCTGAGGGCGTAGCCGCGGTCTTTATAAAACTTAAAGTTATTGCGCTTGGCCTGTTCGTACTCGGGCTGGGGATAAATAATTTCCAGTACGCGATCAAAGCGGCTAAACCAGCTGGGAATCTCTGGTTGTAAGTTGATAAGAATCTGGTGATGGTCGCCCGGCTCTTTATCCACACTGATGGCCACTGGGGCATTGTCTACGCCCAGGGCATGGGGCACAAAGGCGGTGTCCTGAAAGCCCCAAAGTTTTTCGTCCAGCTGCTGGGCTACGGCATTGTCGGGCACCAGGCACAGTACCTGTTGATTCATATCCAGAGATTTCTGAATTAACTGGCAGGCCAGGGCCAGGGCAACCTGCTGGTCACCCGCCAATTTGTAAAATGAAACACTGGTCACTGGGTTATTTTGCCTTGCTGCGAATATATTCCATCAGAATGGGCACTGGGCGACCGGTGGCGCCTTTTTGCGCACCTGAGACCCAGGCAGTACCGGCCACGTCCAGGTGAGCCCATTTGTATTTTTTGGTAAAGCGCGCCAGGAAGCAGGCAGCGGTAATGGTGCCGGCCTGGGGGCCACCTATATTGGCCATGTCGGCGAAGTTGCTTTTTAGCAGCTCGTCGTACTCTTCCCACAGGGGCATGCGCCAGGCGCGATCGCCACTCTTGGTACCGCTGGCAAGCAGTCCCTCGGCCAACTCGTCATCATTGGACAGCAGACCTGCGGTGACCTTGCCCAGTGCGCCAATAACTGCGCCGGTAAGGGTGGCTATATCAATTACTGTGTCTGGCTTAAAGCGCCCGGCATAGGTTAGCGCATCGCACAGGATCAGGCGGCCTTCGGCATCTGTATTGAGGATTTCAATGGTCTGGCCAGACATGCTGGTCACTACATCGCCGGGCTTGGTGGCCTGACCATTGGGCATATTTTCGGTGGCGGGAATAATACCCACCACATTGACCGGCAGCTGGTTCTCGATCAGGGCATTCATAACACCCATTACCGAGGCGCCGCCGCACATATCGTATTTCATTTCGTCCATGCCACCGCCGGGCTTGAGGCTGATGCCGCCGGTATCAAAGGTCACGGCCTTACCTACCAGCACTGTGGGCTTAACCGAGGCTTTGGTGCCCTGATATTTGATCACAATCAGCTTGGCGGGCTGGTCGCTGCCGGCGCTTACTGATAGCAGAGAGCCCATCTTGAGCTTTCTCATATCGGCTTCGCTAAGTACATTGGTGGTGACATTACGCTGGCCTTTGGCCAGTGCTTTTGCCTGGCTGGCCAGATAGGTCGGGGTGCAGATATTGGCGGGCAGATTGCCCAGCTGGCGGGCAACATTCATGCCATTGCCCACGGAGGCGCCGTAGGCCAGGCCCTTTTTGGCGGCATTGGCGCCGGCCTTGCTATTGGCCCAGTAGGTCAGCGACTTAAGTTTGGCTGGCTTGGATTTTTTGACCATTTTCGGCTGTGCAGCATATTTGTAGCTGGCAGCCTGCACGCTGCGCGCCACTATGCTGGCTTGCCACTCGGCATCATCGGACAGGCCTTCGCCCACCCAGACTGCTTTGCTGCTGGCGGTTTTTAGCAGTGCGCTGGCGCCGGCGTTGATGACGTTGATCTGTTTTTGCGCGGTGGATGCGCCCTCGGTGCCAAGCAGAATAATGCGCTTGCCGGAGGCTCCTGGAATATGGATTACTAGAGTCTCTCCAGACTTGCCGCTAAAGTCACCCGCTTTAACCAGTGAGGAGATCGCTCCATCGAGAGATTTATCTAGATCAGCCGCGCTGTTTTGCAGTTGTGGGCCGGTCGCGAGAATGAGAGAATCCGCCTTAATATTTAACAGGCTTGCGGAAGATGCAGTAAAATCCATGCTAGCTCCAAGTTTAATGAGTAATTTAACCCGCGAAGGATACCATTCCGTGTCACCACGCCCAATAGCTGGAAGCGCAAACCCTTGATTATTTTTCGCTACCTGTGCCGTGAGCTTTTGTCTGCAACTTTTGCCGTCTGTATTGTGCTGCTGTTGGTATTGATCAGTGGTCGTTTTGTAAAATATCTGGCCAATGCCGTGGCTGGTAATCTCGAGCCTGGGGTTATCTTTGCGGTGATTGGTTACCGTATCCCCGGCTTTCTTGAGCTGACCCTGCCCCTGGCTTTCTTTCTGGCTATTTTATTGTCGTTTGGACGCTTCTATGTAGAAAACGAAATGTCTGTGCTCAAGGCCTGCGGTATGTCTGAGGGCCAGCTGCTGGGCTATACCTCTGTGGTGGCTGTTTGTCTGGCGCTGGTGGTGGGCTGGTTGAGCCTGTCGGTTTCACCCTCGGGCTTGGCCAAGGCGGAAACTATCTTTGCTGCCCAGGAAGAGAAGACTGAGCTGGATAAAATCACCCCGAAAAAGTTTTATGGGCTGCGCGGCGACAAAGGCGTGACCTATGCTGAGAATGTCAATGAGCAGCAGGAGCTGGAAAATGTGTTTTTGGCGGTGACCGCAGGCTCTGCGGATAATTTTGATAGCAGGCTGGTGCTGGTGATTGCCGAGCGCGGCAGGCAGCAGAAAACCGAAGATGGCAGCGATCGCTATCTGGTGCTGGATAAGGGTTACAGGGTTGAGGGCATTCCTGGCAGCCCGGAGTATCAGATTACTGAGTTTGCTGAATATGGCTCGCGACTGGAGCCATCGAAGGGTATTTCGGAAGACCTGGAGATTAATGCACTGCCCACGGCTGAGTTGATTGGCTCGGCGGATATCAAGCATCAGGCGGCCCTGCAGTGGCGGCTGTCGATTCCGCTGATGGTGCTGATTGTCACTCTGCTGGCTGTGCCTCTGAGTCGAACTGACCCCCGCCAGGGACGCTACGCCAAGGTGCTGCCTGCGGTAATGCTGTATTTTGCCTATCTGGTAATGCTCAATGGTCTGCGCGGTGCGCTGGAGTCTGGTTCTGTACCCATCGGCGTCACCCTGTTGCCTGTGCATCTACTGTTTCTGCTGATTGCGGCACTGCTGCTCAATTGGGGCAGGATTAAAATGGCACTGGCACAGCGTTTGGCAGCCAGCTCTGATGCTAAAACTGAGGTGGCCTGATGCGTCGTCTATCCCGTCATGTGGGCAGTAATATTTTCTTTGCTATTGCCATGGCTCTGTTGGTGCTGGTGGGGCTTGATGTGTTGGCGGCCATTATTGATGAGGCGGGCGATACCAGAAACAACTACCATTTTGGCGATGCGCTGATCTATGTAGGCACCAAGCTACCGTCTACTATCTATGAATATATTCCCTTTGCCTCGCTGATTGGCTGCCTGTTTGGTCTAGGCATGCTGGCCACTAACAGCGAAGTGATTGTAATGCGCGCCTCTGGTGTATCGCTGCTGCGCATTGTGTTTTTTGTGATCAGGCCTGTGCTGCTGTTTGTCTTGTTGGCGGCGGCTATTGGTGAGTACTTTTCTCCCTATCTGGATCAGTTGGCGGAGGGTCGCCGTGAGTATCTGCGCAAGGGGGAGTCGGCGCTGGATTCGTCCTCTGGCCTGTGGAATCACGAGGGCACCGAGTTTATGCACTTTAATGCGGTGTTCCCCGGTGGTGTGCTGTTTGGTGTCAGTCGGTTTCAGTTTAATGATGACCGCAGCTTGCAGGAGGCGAGTTTTTCTTCCAGGGCTACCTACAATGCCTCTGAGAATGTCTGGGTTGAAGAAAATGTGTCGATTACCCGATTTGAAGACAATAGCACCCAGACGGATAAGCAGATTACCAGGCGCTGGGATTCGGAGCTGACGCCTGAAGTACTGGCGCTGAATATTTTGCCGCCGGACTCTCTGTCGATCGCCAGCCTGTATCAATATATTAATTTTCTAGATCAGCAGAGCGTGGAAAATGCCCAATACAAGCTGGCATTTTGGTCCAAGGTGCTGCAGCCCCTGGTAATTGTTGGCCTGGTGTTGATTGGTATTTCTTTTGTCTTTGGCCCGCTGCGGGATTCCACTATGGGGTTTCGTATCTTTATAGGTGTGGTGATTGGGGTCAGCTTCCGGATTATCCAGGATATGTTGGGGCCCTTTAGTATTGTGTTTGGGTTTTCTCCGCTGTTGGCAGTGTTGTTGCCGGTGGTTTTCTGTGTCTCTGTGGGGCTGTATCTATTAAGACGCAGTGGCTGACCGCGGTGTTTGGGTGCTGCCTAATATCAGCTCAGCACTCGCCTAACCGCTTTATCCCAGCCTGCTACCTTGCTGTCTCTCTCATCTAGTGCCATCTGTGGCGCAAAGTTTTTATCCAGCTTCCAGCTTTGTGCAAAGCCAGCCTGATCTGGCCATACGCCTGCTCGTGATCCCGCCAGCCAGGCGGCGCCGAGGGCGGTGGTTTCGGCAATAATCGGGCGGTCGACTGGTGACTGCAAGATATCGGCAAGGCGCTGCATGGTCCAGTCGCTGGCAACCATGCCGCCGTCGACGCGCAGTACCGTGTCTGCACTCTGCTGCCAGTCTGCTTGCATGGCATTTAAGAGGTCGAGGGTTTGGTAGCACACGGATTCCAGTGCGGCGCGGGAGATTTCTGCCGGCCCCGTGCCTCTGGTTAGACCGATTAATGCACCGCGGGCATCGGCATCCCACCAGGGGGCGCCCAGGCCGGTAAAGGCTGGGATCATATATACCTGTTGGCTATCATCTGCCTCGGCGGCCAGTTCGCCGGACTGTTTGGCGCTGTCGATAATGCCCAGGCCGTCGCGCAGCCATTGCACGGCGGCGCCTGCTATAAAGATAGAGCCTTCCAGGGCGTAGGTGGTTTTGCCGTCCAGCTGATAGGCAATGGTGGTTAGCAGGCGGTTATTGGAGGTGACGGCGGTTTCACCTGTGTTAAGCAGGGCGAAGCAGCCGGTGCCGTAGGTAGATTTCATCATGCCGGTATCAAAGCAGGCCTGACCCAATGTGGCGGCGTGCTGGTCGCCGGCGATCCCCAAGATAGGTATCTCTGCGCCCAGCAGACTGCTGTGGCCGAAGTCTGCGGCGCAGTCTTTAACCTCGGGCAACACTGAGCTGGGAATATTAAACAGTGACAGTAACTCATTATCCCAGGTGCCCTGATGAATATTGTAGAGCATGGTTCTGGACGCATTGGTGGCGTCTGTAGTATGGGATCTGCCCTCGGTGAGATTCCACAGCAACCAGGTATCCATGGTGCCAAAGGCCAGCTCGCCGGCTTCAGCTCTGGCTCTGGCGCCCTCCACATTGTCTAGTATCCAGGCCACTTTGGTGGCGGAGAAATAGGGGTCGAGCAGAAGGCCGGTTTTGCTGGTGATCATGGACTCCTGGCCCTGATCTTTGAGGCTGTTGCAGTAGTCGGCCGTACGGCGGTCTTGCCAAACTATGGCATTGTAGACGGGTTCGCCGCTGTTGCGGTCCCAGAGCAAGGTGGTTTCGCGCTGGTTGGTAATGCCTATGGCGGCTATCTGGTCTGCACTGATGCCCGAGTTGGCCAGGGCTTGTCTGGCGGTGTCCAGGCTGGTCTGCCAGATATCTGCCGGGTTGTGTTCGACCCAGCCGGAGTCAGGGAAATGCTGAGCAAACTCCTGCTGGGCCTGCTCGACTATGGCGTATTGCTGATCAAAAATTATGGCTCTGGATGAGGTGGTGCCCTGATCCATGGAGAGAATATATTGAGTGCTCATAGCTGATAGTCCTTATTATTTTTCTTTGGCGAGTGACACAACTTCTGTGCCGCTATAAATATCGTGCAGGCAGCCGCTGGCTGAGGGCAGCAGGCACCAGAGGTAGCCTATGCCTGCAAATGCCATGGATAGGCAGGCGAGTACTGTGCGCACCAGGCACTGCCTGGGGGTGGCCATGCTGCCATCTGGCTGCTGCAGTTTGATTCGCCAGGCTTTCATGCCCAGTGTTTGGCCCTGTTTGCGCCAGCATATAAAGTAGTAGCCTGCCAGTGAGGCCATCCAGCCCACAAAACTGAGGATTTGCAGCAGCAGGCCAGGCTGTACGGTTTCGAGATCGTCAATACCGTTAAAAATAATTTTAATTAGCAACAGAACACCACCGTAGCCGAGAGTAATGGCAAACAGTAAAAAGGCGTCGTAGAGCAGCGCCATTAGGCGTCGTAACAGATTGGCCGTGGTTGGGGCCGGTGGTTGGGTTGTTGCTTGGGCTGGGTCGGTCATAGTGCTCTTATAAGGGGTTGGTCGACAGCAGTTGGCTAATCGACTAATTAATCTAGTTTGGATTTTGCCCAAAGCCAGTACAATGCGCAATCGGTGATTAGGGTTGGCCGAGTAACTATTGTTAGTAGCGGGAGATATTTGTGGATTGGATTTATGGCATTCATGCGGTGCAAACCATGCTTAAGTCGGCACCTCAGCGGGTGCGCGAGCTGCATGTGCAGCGCGGTCGACAGGATGATCGGCTGCAGAAAATTCACAAGCTGGCCGAGCAGCATGGTGTGGCTCTGCAATGGGCGACAGTTAAACAGCTCGATGACAGGGCCCAGGGCCGCCACCAGGGGGTGATGGCGCTGTGTAAGCCAGGCGAGACTTATGACGAGGCTTTTTTGCTCAAGCTGGCAGAGGACAGGGGGCAGGAGGCCTTTTTTCTGATGCTGGACGGAGTGACTGACCCCCATAATTTGGGTGCCTGTCTGCGCTCGGCGGATGGCGCCGGGGTGCATGCGGTAATTGTGCCCAAGGATAACTCTGTGGGTCTGACGCCGGTGGTGACCAAGGTGGCCTGTGGCGCGGCTGAGACTGTGCCACTGGTCATGGTGACTAACTTGACTCGTACTCTGGAGAAGCTGCAACAGCAGGGCGCCTGGGTGGTGGGTACGGCCGGTGAGGCGGAGCAGTATATCTATGACCTGGATCTAAAAGGGCCAATAGTGCTGGTAATGGGGGCTGAGGGCGTGGGTATGCGTCAGCTTACTCGCAAGCAATGTGATTTTCTCGGCAAATTACCAATGGCCGGTGAGGTCAGCAGTCTCAATGTCTCGGTGGCAACCGGGGTCTGCCTGTTTGAGGTGGTGCGTCAGCGCCGCGCAGGTGCCTAGACTGGCTTGTAGTTGATCTGGGCAGTTGATTTTTGTTTAGGGTAGCGGCTAATCTTGCAATTGGACATTTGGTCGTTGTGAGGATTTTTTAAAGGACAGAAATGGAACGCTCGAGCCCTAATCTTTATTCGATTCCCAATATTCTCAGTCTGTTGAGGTTGGCACTGGTGCCTGTGCTGGTGGCTCTCGCATCAGCCCAGAGAGGCGATATTTTTCTGTTGGTGCTGGTGGTGTCGCTGATCAGTGATGTGCTGGATGGCTATCTGGCGCGCAAGTTAGACCTGGCCAGTGAGCTGGGCGCCAAGCTGGATAGCTGGGGCGATATTCTTACCTATGCGGCGATGATTTTGGGTCTGCACCTGATCTGGCCGGATATCTTTGATCAGCAGGCCGAGTTTTTATTTGCCGCTATGATGTCGTTTGTGCTGCCAACCCTGTTGGCGTTTCGTAAGTTTGGCTCCTATCCCAGCTACCATACCTGGGGCGCAAAGCTGGCTGCGGTGTTGATTGCGCCAGCCTACTATGTGCTTATTTTGACCGATGTTGACAGCTTCTTCCGGGTGGTAATTCTGTTCCATGTGCTGGTGGCGTTGGAGGAAATGGCTATTACCTATATCCTCAATCAGCCGCGCAGCAATGTGAGCTCGGTTTTCTATCTGAGGTCTGAGGTTTCCAGTCGCCGCAAATAGCTGATTTTGCTGAGCTTTTTGGCTCCAGGTGCGCCCCAAAAACTTTATCCTCAGCCGGTTGCAACTGGGCTGCCAAGTCACTATAATTCCGCGCCTTACAGCGTCTGGGCTGCAATATTAGGTTAAACCCAGGCACTCCTTGTCTCACCGCGATAGCTAAATGGCTGACCGGGAGACTTTTTTATCCACGAGGAGATACAATGCGTCACTACGAAATCGTGTTCCTGGTCCACCCGGATCAGAGCGAGCAAGTCTCAGGTATGGTCGAGCGTTACACTGCGTCTATTACCGCAGCTAACGGCACCGTCCACCGTATGGAAGACTGGGGTCGCCGCCAGCTGGCTTACCCAATCAACAAAATTCACAAAGCTCATTACATCCTGATGAACGTCGAGTGCGGTCAGGAGACTCTCGATGAGCTGAACTCAACGTTCCGCTACAACGATGCTGTATTGCGCAGCATGGTGATTCGTCGCGACGAGGCTGTGACTGCCGAATCGCCGATTATGAAGCAGGAAAACGCTGAGAAAGCCGACAAAGAAGCGCGCGAGCGCCGCAACGCCGCCAAAGCCAAGGCTGACGAAGCCAAGGCCGCAGAGGCTGCAGCTCAGGCATCTGCTGAAGAAGCAGCACCAGCCGCTGAAGAAGCTGCCCCTGAAGCAGCGGATAAAGGAGAATAATCATGGCTAGATTCGTACGTCGTAGAAAGTTTTGTCGTTTCACTGCCGAAGGCGCCACTGAGATCGATTACAAAGATCTGGACACTTTGAAAGGCTATGTGTCTGAGAGCGGCAAGATTGTTCCTAGCCGTATCACTGGCACTAAAGCGCGCTATCAGCGCGAGTTGTCTGAAGCTATTAAGCGCGCACGCTATATCGCGTTGCTGCCTTACACAGACAGCCATAAGTAAGTAGGACTAGCAGCTTGCAGGCCCTGGCTGAGTTTATTATGCGCGGGCGCACTCAAGCTTGCGCCGTTGCATTACTGGGGAGCTTTTTTCCCTTTATCAGTCCAGCTACCATTGGACTGGTTACCCTGCGCAAAGGCAGTGTAGAGGGTTTGTTGGTGTTGCTTTGGGCGGCACTGCCCCTGATAGCAAGCTACAGCCTAAGTGAAGGACCAGCGCTACTGACCCTGGTGTCTATAGCGTCGCTGATTATGATGGTGGTCTCGGCCAATGTGCTGAGACTGACCGCCTCATGGCAGTCAACCATGTTGGTATCCATTATGGTTGGTGGTCTCAGCGCATTGGGTTTTGGCTGGTTTTTCAGTACCGATGTCAATCTGTTGATAGATAACATTGGTGAAATGCTGGCAGAGGTTGCAGCTCAGCAGCAGGTAGAGCAGGAGCCCTTTATTCCCGGGCGCGAGTTTATCCTGGGTCTGGTTGCTCTGATATTAGCGGTCAGTGCAGTTGTAAGTCTGTTTGTGGCTCGCTGGTGGCAGGCATTGCTTTACAACCCCGGTGGCTTTGGTGAGGAATTCCATAGCCTGAGGTTACAGCCTGCTGTTGCAGGGCTGCTACTGCTGGCGGTGATAGGTGGTTTGAGATTGCCCAATGGCTATGAGTTTTGGGCTGAGTTGATGGCGGTGCCATTGCTGATGGCTGGTCTGGCGCTAGCTCACCACACAGTAAAGTTTTTGCAAGCTGGTACGCAGTGGTTAGTGTTTATGTATGTCGGGTTGATTGTTTTCGGCCCCAGCGTTGGTGTTTTGTTAGTGGGCCTAGGCTTTGCTGACAGCATTTTGAATTTACGCTCTAGGTTAGCGGCGGTTAAAAATCGTCAACCCTGAGCAGAGAGTAAGAAACTGAGGTTATTGAGATGGAAGTTATTCTGCTAGAGAATTTAGGTAAGTTAGGCAACATTGGCGATACAGCCAATGTGAAAGCAGGCTACGGCCGCAACTACTTGGTTCCCCAGGGCAAAGCAGTATTTGCCACTGAGAAGAACCTGGCTGAGTTTGAACTGCGTCGAGCAGATCTTGAAGCAGCAGCAGCGGCCAAGCTGGCTGAAGCCACGGCGCGCGCCGCCAAGTTGACTGAGATTGGCAGCGTGACCATCAAAGCGATTGCCGGTGATGAGGGCAAGCTGTTTGGTTCTGTGGGTACTCGTGAGCTAGAGGAAGCTATCAATGCGGCTGGTGCTCAGGTTGCCAAGAGTGAGATTAACCTGCCTGAAGGCGCTCTGCGCAATGTGGGTGAATACTCCGTCGAGGTGCAGATGCACACTGACGTGACTGAATCAATTACTGTTGTGATCGAAGCAGAGTAAGCTGGTCACTGGCTAGGCTATGTTACTCAGCATAGTCAGTTTAGGTAAAGTTATTGCATAACGGCACTGCTTCTTAATAAGATGCAGTGCCGTTTTTGTTTTTAACGCAGAGATAAATTTTAGTCGTCACCGAAATCACAGGTTGTAGAATTCCAGCATGAACGAAGCGCTTTTTGCAGAACCCACCATCAGTCAGCCACTGCCCCATTCTATAGAGGCGGAGCAGGCTGTTCTCGGTGGCCTAATGCTCAAAAATGAAGCCTTTGATAACACTGCTGAGGTGTTGTCTGACAGTGATTTTTACAGCGCTGATCACCAGCTGATCTTCAATGCTATGGCCGCTCTGGCCGCGGATGGTCAGCCCTTTGACCCAATTACCCTGACTGAGTCCCTGCAAAATTCCAATCAGCTCAGTGCAGCCGGTGGCGCTGAGTATCTGGTAGATCTGGCCCACAATACTCCCAGCTCCGCCAATGTTAAGGCCTACACCCAGATTGTGCTGGAGCGCTCGATTGTGCGCCAGCTGATCAGCGCCTCCAGTGATATTGTGCGCAAGGGATACAACCCTCTGGGCTGGGATAGCGCCAAGCTACTTGAGGAAGCCGAGAAGCGGCTGCAGGAGATTATTGAAAATCGGCCTAAAAAGGGCGGTTTTAAAGAGGTTAATTCGCTGATTAAAGAGGCGGTTGAGCGCCTTGATGAGCTGTTTAAAAATGATGCCGATATCACTGGCCTGAGCACCGGCTTTTCTGATCTGGATGGCATGACCTCGGGCTGGCAGAAATCTGACCTGATTATTGTTGCCGGGCGACCCTCCATGGGTAAAACCTCGTTTGCCATGAATATGGTGGAGCATGCCACCCTGCACCAGGATCGTCCGGTACTGGTGTTTAGCCTGGAGATGCCCGCCAGCAGCCTGGTAACACGTATGCTGTCATCGATTGGCAAAATCGATGCCACCAGAATGCGCTCGGGCAATCTGCTCGAGGATGATTGGCCGCGCCTGAGCAGTGCCGCTCAGCGACTCAAAGATCGACCACTGTTTATTGATGATTCTGCGGGCATTACGCCCCTGGAAATGCGCAACCGTATCAAGCAGTTTACCCGCGAGCGGGTAGAGCAGCTGCGTACCCAGTGGCATAAGGAGCACGGTGCTGACACACCGGCAGATACTGAAGCCCTCTATGAACAGGCCCAGCCGGGGTTGATTATGGTGGACTATCTGCAGCTGATGAACGGCACCAGTGCCACCGAGGGCCGAGTGCAGGAAATTTCGCAGATTTCCCGTGAGCTAAAAGGGCTGGCGCGGGAATATGAGTGCCCAATGATTGCGCTGTCGCAGCTTAGTCGTAATGTTGAACAGCGGCCCAATAAACGCCCGGTAAACGCGGATTTGCGCGAATCTGGTGCCATTGAGCAGGATGCCGATGTAATTGCCTTTATCTACCGCGATGAGGTGTATAACGAGGACAGCCCGGACAAGGGCACCGCGGAAATTATCCTGGGCAAGCAGCGCAACGGCCCCATTGGCACCTGCAGGCTGATGTTTATGGGCAAGTATACGCGCTTCGAAAATCTCGCTGGCGACCATTTCGCCGAGCACTAACATCTCTGAAAAAAGGTTTCTTTAATGAAGGTGTTTCATACCGTCAGTGGACTTAGAGATGATCTCAATAAAGATCGTCGCCAGGGTCTGCGCATTGGTTTTGTGCCAACCATGGGCAATCTTCACCAGGGCCATCTGGCTCTGATTAAGCAAGCTAGAGAGACCAATGATATTGTGGTGTGCTCGATTTTTGTCAATGCACTGCAGTTTGGTCTCAATGAAGATTGGGACAAATATCCGAGAACCTATCAATCTGACTGTGACAAGTTGCGTGAGTCTGGCTGTGACTATCTGTTTCACCCGGATGATATTGAGATGTACCCCAATGGTCTGGATACCCAGAGCAGGGTGATCTGCCCAACCATGACCGATGTACTCTGTGGCGCCAGCCGCCCCGGCCACTTTGAGGGTGTGACTACCGTAGTTAGCAAGCTGTTTAATATTGTACAGCCTGATGAGGCGGTATTTGGTATTAAGGACTATCAGCAGTTGGCGGTGATTAGGCGCATGGTCGAAGACCTCTGTATGCCGGTGCAGATCAGTGCGGCACCTATTCACCGTGAGACCGATGGCCTGGCTATGAGCTCAAGAAACAGCTATATCACTGAGGATGAGCGCCCGCGGGTGACTGTTCTGAAACAGAGTCTGGAGTGGATTGCCGAGCAGATTCAAGGCGGCAGCAAAGACTTCTTTGACTTAGAGCAGTCCGCTGGCCAGCGCCTGATTGACGCCGGTTTTAAGGTTGACTATGTCACCATCAGCAATAGCAAGACACTGGACCCGGCGGCTGATGATGATGTTGAAATCACTATTCTGGGTGCTATGTTTACTGACAAGGCGCGTCTTATTGACAACCTGAGTATTGTTTTAAATTAGGCACCGGGCCACTGCAATCTAACTAACAGGGAATCAGCAAAAGAGGAGTTTGCTATGTTATCCACATTTCTAAAAGCCAAGCTACATATGGGGTCTGTGACCCATGCTGAGCTCTGGTATGACGGCTCCTGTGCCATTGATGCTAATCTTCTTGAGTTGGCCGGTATGCGCGAGTTTGAGCAGATTGATATCTATAATGTATCCAATGGTGAGCGCTTTACTACCTATATTATTGCCGCCGAAGCCGGCTCTGGTATTATTTCGATGAATGGCGCCGCGGCGCGCAGATGCCAGGTGGGCGATCGTATTATTATTGCCACCTACGGGCAGTTGTCTGAAGCACAAGCGGCACAGCACAGCCCAGCGCTGGTGTACCTGGAGCAGGACAATTCGGTTGCGCGGACCACCAATACCATCCCGGTGCAACTGGCTGGCTGATGCCCCAGTCAGGGCTGGCGGGAGTACACTAGTTCCCCTGCCAACCAGGTCTCCAGTACCTGGGTCTTCCAGATATCCTCGGCGGGGATCTGATAAATATCCTGGTCCAGTAAAATAAAGTCGGCCCATTTTCCCGGGGTCAGGCTGCCCAGGCTGTTTTCCTGATGGGCCGCCCAGGCCGCATCTATAGAAAATGAACGCATGGTATCTTCAAGGCTCATTGCTTGTTCGGGGATCCAACCTGTCTGTGGCTGATTATTTTTATCCTGCCTGGTAACTGCGGCATGGATGCCGTGAAAGGCATTGGCCAGCTCGATCGGGAAGTCAGAGCCGGATACCACTCGGCTGCCCTGACTGAGGAAGCTCTGCCATGCGTAGGCTCCTTTTAAGCGCTCAGGGCCAATGCGATCTTCAGCCATATTCATATCGCTGGTGGCATGGGTGGGCTGCATAGAGGGAATGACATCGAGGCTTTTAAATCTGGGGATATCGCTGAGGGCAACCACCTGTGAATGCTCCATGCGGTGACGCAGATGACGGCCACCAAAACTCTCGTAGGCCTGCTCCAATACATCAAGACCAATACGATTGCCCTTGTCGCCAATGGCGTGAATGGCAATTTGGAACTCGGCATTAATGGCTAGCTTAAACAGGCGTTGCAATTCCTCGCGGCTAGTGAGTAGCAGGCCCCGATGGCCCGGGCGGTCGGAATAGGGCTCCAGCATGGCCGCACCGCGGCTGCCCAGAGCTCCATCGGTATAGATTTTGATGCTGCGCACGGAGTACATATCTCTGGGATCGCTGCTATGGCCTGCATCTAGCACCTGTTGCAGATCCTCCTCTGTGGAAGAGTACATGCCATAGATACGCACCTGCATCTCGCCATTGTCGGCCAGCTGGCGATAGACTTTGTGTTCACTGGACAGCACCCCGGCATCATGTGCTGAGGTGATGCCGAGACTCAACAGATGCTGACTCACTGCATCCAGAGCCAGTTTTATCTCTGCTGTATTGGGCTCAGGAATAATATCCATCACCAGTCTCATGGCATTATCTATCAGTATGCCACTGGGCTCGCCCTGTTGGTCGAGAATAATTTCACCACCGGGAGGAGATACTGTTTCCCGGGTAATGCCAGCCAGGTCCATGGCCTTTTTATTGGCCCAGCCGGCATGGCCATCTATGCGCTCCAACCACACTGGGCGATCAGAAATCTGTGCATCCAGATCTGCCATATTGGGAAACTGCTTGCCCGGCCATAGCACCTGGTTCCAGCCACGACCCTTAATCCAGCTGAGATTGGGGTTTTTGGCGGCATAGGCAGCAACGTTTGCAGCCACGTCTGCGGCTGATTGCAGGCCGCGCACATCAATACTCAGCAAGGCATACCCCAGCGAGGAGATATGACCATGGGCATCGATAAGCCCCGGTAGCATTGTTTTGCCATTGCCATTGCGCAGGGTTGCATTGGGGTAGTTGTCAGCAAGGTCTGCATTGCCGGTTGCCAGTACGCGGCCATCGCGAATGGCCAGGGCCGTAAACTCAAATAACTGTCTGTCACTGTTAAAGCTGTAGCCGCGCACATTGTCGATAACCAGCGTCTCTGGCCGAGTTTGTTGACAGCTGGATAGCAGTGCAGTCAAGCCAAGGATGCTGAGCAGGCGTAACGCCAGTGTCAGTGTTTTTGTAGCGGCTTTGGTCACGGTGAATTTCCCTCGACAATCTTGGATATAGTTATTTTTGGCCCTATATTGGCTTATCTTGACGCTTTGGGGAAGTCTTTGTTTGCGGCTAAGCCATTGACTAATTTGAAAAAACTGGTAAATTGCGCCCATTCCGCTCGAATTGAGCAGAATTTAAGCCCCAGTACCATGTTGGCGCAACCCGCGTCGCTGGTCATCACAAGATGATGGTGCTGCTTTTATCCGAAGCATGCAGCTCCGAAATCAGTCAAATGCACCTACCAGTGTGACTGAGTTTTACCGCAATCTGCGGTGTCCTTTTTGATGTGTCAGCTTCTGCCGCCCATGGGAACGGTTGTTCTATTTTTAATAGATTAAATTAGCTGAGGACATATTGTGGAACTCTTATCTGGCGGTGATATTTTAATCCGCGCTCTAAAAGACGCAGGTGTTAAGGACGTTTGGGGTTACCCGGGCGGTGCTGCGCTGCATATCTATGACGCCCTGTATCGACAGGACGACGTCTTTCATATTCTGGTCCGTCACGAGCAGGCTGCTGTGCATGCTGCGGACGGATTTTCCCGCGCTACCGGTGAAGTGGGTACAGCGCTGGTGACCTCTGGTCCCGGTGCGACCAACGCCATTACCGGCATTGCTACCGCCTTTATGGATTCTATTCCCATGGTGGTTATCTCCGGGCAGGTGCCGCTGTCCAAGATTGGGCAAGACGCCTTTCAGGAAACTGATATGGTGGGTGTTTCGCGGCCCATAGTAAAACACAGCTTTTTGGTGACTCGCGCCGAGGACATCGCCGAGACTATTGCCAAGGCCTATTATATTGCCGCCACCGGCCGCCCCGGCCCTGTAGTTGTGGATATCCCCAAGGATGTCACTGACCCCAGTCACAAGGTTCCCTATCACTGGCCCAGCGAAGTGAAGATGCGCTCTTACCAGCCTACTGACAAGGGTCACCGCGGGCAGATTAAGCGTGCTGTTAAAACATTGATCGAAGCCAAGCGACCAGTTATTTACACTGGCGGCGGTATTGTTATAGACAATGCATCGGAACAACTGATTGCGCTGGCGCAGAAGCTGAATTTCCCGGTGACCAATACATTGATGGGTCTTGGTGGCTACCCTGGCACTGATCGCCAGTATCTGGGCATGCTGGGTATGCATGGCACCTACGAGGCCAATACCGCCATGCACCATGCGGATGTGATTTTCGCCGTGGGTGCGCGCTTTGATGACCGGGTTACCAATGATCTGGATAAGTTCTGCCCCCATGCGACCATTATCCATATCGATGTTGACCCTACATCGGTCTCCAAAAATATTGAGGCCCATATCCCTATTGTGGGCACCTGTACCTCGGTACTCACGGAAATGCTGGCGATTGCCGATCAGCTGGCTATAGAGCCGGATGCTGAGGCAATTGCCGAGTGGTGGCAGCAGATTGATCAGTGGCGGGCAGATAAAGGTATTTATACCGCCTCCCGTTATGAGCCCAGTGCCGGAACCTGCATCAAGCCCCAGGATGTCATCAAAATGATGTACAAAATTACCAATGGTGAGGCTATTGTCACCTCGGATGTGGGCCAGCATCAGATGTTTGCCGCTCAGTACTATCTGTTTGATAAGCCCCGCACCTGGATCAACTCCGGTGGTTTGGGGACCATGGGCTTTGGTTTGCCGGCGGCTATGGGCTGCAAACGCGCATTTCCGGATACAGACGTAGCCTGTGTAACAGGTGAGGGCAGTATTCAGATGTGTATTCAGGAGCTGTCTACCTGCACCCAGCACAATTTGCCAGTGAAGATTATTAACCTCAACAACTCAGCGCTGGGAATGGTTCGCCAGTGGCAGGATATGAATTACAGCAGCCGTTATTCGGAGTCTGTGTATGAGGACTCGCTGCCCGATTTTGTGAAACTGGCGGAGGCCTATGGTCATGTGGGTATGAAGATAACCCATATGGATGAGTTGGAAGAAAAGATGCGCGAATGCTTTGCCATGAAAGACCGCACTGTGTTTATGGATATCTGCGTAGATCGCTCTGAGCATGTTTACCCCATGCAGATGCCCGGTGGCTCTATGCGTGATCTGTGGCTGAATAAAACGGAGAGAACCTAATGAAACGTATTATTTCTATCCTGTTGGAAAACGAAGCCGGTGCGCTCTCCAGGGTTGTGGGTCTGTTTTCTCAGCGCGGCTACAATATTGATACCCTGACCGTGGCACCTACCGACGACGACACATTGTCGCGACTGACTCTGACCACCCAGGGTGACGATCAGATGGCCGAGCAGATCGTTAAGCAGCTGCACAAGTTGATCGACACCATCAAGGTGGTCGACCTGACCGAGGGCGCCCATATTGAGCGCGAACTTATGCTGGTGAAGTTAAAGGCATCGGACAATGATATTCGCGCTGAGGTGAAGAGCTGTGTGGAAATTTTTCGTGGCACCATTGTGGATGTCACGCCTAAAACCTACACGGTGCAGCTGGCTGGTGACAGTGAAAAGCTGGATGCCTTTATTGAGGCCGTTCGCGAAATAGGTATTATGGAAGTAGTGAGATCTGGTGTCTCTGGGATTGCTCGCGGTGATAAGTTTCTCCGCGTCTAGCCCCTAGCCTCTGTATACTGAGAGGCTTTGCCACCAACGGCTCTCTCCGATAAGGAGCGGGCCGTTTTGCTTTCAGCCCCGTACATCAGGCTACAAGACAGAGTTTTATAAAAACAAAAGGATCAATATGACAGCGACAGATAATCAAACCAGGCTGGTGCCCCTGGAGGGCGGAATCAACTTTCGCGATATAGGTGGCTATGTCAATAATCAGGGGCGCACTGTTAAATGGCGCAAAATTATGCGCTGTGGTCATCTGGCCGATCTAACCGACAGTGACCTTGATCATTTGGAGATGATTGGAATCAGTAAGGTCCATGATTTCCGTCGCCAGGAAGAGCAGAATCAAAATCCCAGTCGCGAGGTCAGGGCTGAGTTTATTGATGACTATCAAATCTCGATCGGCGATATCTCGCGATTTTGGGAGTTTTTGTTTGATGGTCAGCTGAGTGCCGACTCTTCCCATCAACTGGTGGTCAACTCTTACCGCAGCTGTATCCAAGTGGTGATTCCTGCCTTTAGCCGCTTTATGCGCCATATTGTCGATAATGCCGATGCTGGTTCGGTATTCCACTGTTCGGCGGGCAAGGACCGCACTGGTATGGCGGCGGCGCTGATTCTATCGGCTCTGGATGTTCCCAGAGAGACTATAGTTGCAGACTATATGTTAACTGTGGAGCACTATAACTCAGATAAACTAATTGAAATTGTCGAAGGTCATCTGCGCGATGCCAAGGTGAAAAACTGGGATCGCTCCTGGCTGATTCCCTACTGTTCTGTGCATCAGGACAATATTGTTGCCTTTCTCGACGCCATAGACGACCAATACGGCGATGTTAAAAGCTACCTTATTGACGGGCTGGGTCTATCCCAGGCTGATCTGCAAAAAATGCAGGAGAGCTTTTTAGAAGACTAATGGCCTATAATGGCGGTCAAATGATTTCAGGTGAGAGCCAATGAATAAAAAAGCAGATAGCAGCGAAAATGTGGTCAAGCTAAAACAGGGCCAGTCCTCGGATGTGCCTGCGCGTCGCAAGGGGATATATCTGCTGCCTAATCTGCTCACCACGGGCGCACTTTTTGCCGGCTTCTATGCGGTGTTGTCGGGCTTTACTGGACAGTTTGAGTTAGCCGCCATAGCTATATTTACCGCCATGGTTTTTGATGGGCTGGATGGGCGTGTGGCGCGCATGACTAATACCCAGAGCGACTTTGGTGTGCAGTACGACAGTCTCTCAGATATGGTGTCCTTTGGCGTGGCGCCTGCCGTGGTGGCCTATGGCTGGGGTGTCAGTGATCTGGGTAAGCTGGGTCTGGCGGCGGCCTTTGTCTATGCCTCCTGTGCCGCGCTGCGTCTGGCGCGATTTAATGTGCAAGCTGAGTCTTCCGATGGCAAGCAGTTTACTGGCTTGCCCAGTCCCGCGGCCGCCGCACTGGTGGCAGGCTTTGTCTGGTCAACCTATGAAATGGCGCCCTCGGTAGGGCTGTCGGTGATAGGCGCGGTGCTTACCGCAGCTGCAGGCCTGTTAATGGTATCCAACTTTAAGTATCCCAGCTTTAAAGAGGTAGATCTGCGCGGCAAGGTGCCGTTTATCGTTATTCTGGCGGTGGCTATGGGGTTTGTGGTGATCACCATAGATCCGCCGCGTATTCTTTTTATGTTGGCGACCTTCTTTAGTTTTTCTGCGCCGCTGATTTGGCTGGCCAAAAAGTTGGGCCTCAGTGCATTGGGTAAGTCGGAGTAAATATATTATTCAGCGCTGGCGCTTGGCAAAGGCGCGGAAACCTGTTTGAATACCGTTTATGAGTAAAAACGTCCACAACTTTTCAATCGCATCCAGCAGAGTTCTGACTGCTGTGCCTGCTCGCGGACTACTCCTTCTCCTGCCCTGAGGGGCATCTATCGTTGTACCTCATCCAAAATCTATAGAAACGCGGTATTGCTGCGTTTAAATTGTGCCCCTCGTTGGGCGAAATCGTTTTACAATAGAGCCAAGAGTAAGTCTGGCTTACAAAAGGAAGAGAAGACCATGAGTTCCAGTCATCAGTCTAAAGATAAATTAGTGATCTTTGACACAACATTGCGCGACGGCGAACAGAGCCCGGGCGCATCAATGACCAAAGATGAAAAAATTCGTATAGCCAAAGCCCTGGAGAAGCTGCGTGTCGATGTGATCGAGGCGGGTTTTGCTGTCTCCAGCCAGGGAGATTTTGAGGCCGTGCAGGCCATTGCCAATACCATTACCGAGAGCCGTATTTGTAGTCTGTCGCGAGCCGTTAGCGGCGATATTGAGCTTGCTGCTGAGGCGCTTAAGGGGGCTAACGCAGGACGTATTCACACTTTTATTGCCACCTCTCCAATTCATATGAAGCACAAGCTGCAGATGGAGCCAGATCAGGTGCTAGAGCAGGCCGTGGGGGCAGTCAAAATTGCTCGGGGGCTGATTGATGATGTGGAGTTTTCTCTGGAGGATGCCAGCCGCACTGAGTTTGATTTTATGTGTCGCATTACTGAGGCTGTGATCAATGCAGGTGCCCAGACTATTAATCTTCCTGATACCGTGGGCTATGCCGATCCGGCGGAGTACGGTTCGATGATTGAGCGGCTGTTAAACACTGTGCCCAATGCAGATAAGGCTATCTTTTCGGTGCACTGTCACAATGACTTGGGCCTGGCGGTGGCCAATAGCCTCAATGCTGTGCAGGCAGGTGCTCGACAGGTCGAGTGTACGATTAACGGCCTGGGTGAGCGGGCGGGCAATGCGTCACTGGAAGAGCTGGTGATGGCTATCCGCACTCGTAAAGACGTGTTCCCGGTCACCACAGATATAGACACTGTGCATATAGTGCCCACCTCGCGGCTGGTCTCTAGCATTACCGGTTTCCCAGTGCAGCCCAACAAAGCCATTGTCGGGGCCAATGCCTTTGCCCATGAGTCCGGTATTCACCAGGATGGTATTTTAAAATTCCGTGAAACCTACGAAATTATGAAGGCTGAAGATGTTGGCTGGACCACCAATAAGCTGACTCTGGGCAAGTTGTCGGGCCGCGCTGCCTTTGCCTCCAGGCTGGAAGAGCTGGGCATTAGCTTTGATAGCAAAGAAGACTTTGGCGAAGCGTTTAGCCGCTTTAAGGATCTTGCCGATAAAAAGCGCGAAATCTTTGATGAGGATTTACAGGCGCTGGTGTCTGATGTGCAGCTGGGTACCCAGGACGACGCCCTGACGCTGATTGATCTGGAGGTGCTGTCCAAAACCGGCCAGTCGCCCCAGGCCAAGATTGGTATTAGGTACAAGGACAAAGATCACAGCGCAGAGGCCAGTGGCGACGGCGCGGTGGATGCGATCTTTAATGCTATCGAAAAGCTGGTCAACAGCGAGACCAAGTTGCAGCTCTACTCGGTTAATGCAGTGACTCAGGGAACAGATTCCCAGGGTGGAGTAACCGTAAGGCTTGAGAAAGATGGTCGCATTATTAACGGGCAGGGCGCAGATACAGATATATTGCTGGCCAGTGCCAAGGCCTATCTCAATGCGCTGACCCTAATGCGCAACCCGGGGAGACTCCATCCGCAGCTGGGTGGCGTGTAATGTCTCAGGCGCTGCGCAATCAGTATCTGCAACAGTTAGGTATTGTCCAGTACGTGGGCAGAGACCTGCCTGTGATTACGCATCAGCCTGTCATTCAAGACAACAGTACTCAGCCGGTGGCTGCGCAGTCGACTGAGGCTTCTGAGGCAGAGGCCCGACTCTCTGGTTCTATGGGCAGCCAGGTCAATGCTCTAATCCGTGAAAAATCCATGGCTGAGCTGGTTAATATTGGCTTGGATAATGATGTAACCCAGAATATGCCAGCACCGGTTGTACCGGCTGAGCAAGCGGCTGCTCCCACTACTGAAATTGAATTGCGTCTGGCGTTGTGGCAGCCGACTGAGGAACTGTTGGTGTGCTGCTCTGCTGAGGACTCGCTGCCACAGCCGGAGCAAATTCTGTTGCTGGGCAATATATTGCGGGCCATGGGGCAGAGCTCGGGACCGCTGCCCCAGATGGAGCTGGTTGAATGGCCTCCCTATCCCAATATGTCTGGTGACGAAGCCGAGGTGCGCGAGTTTCTGGCCACGCTGATGCAGGCCAGAATTGATAGCAGCGCCACCAAAATTTTGCTGCTACTCGGTGATACAGCACCCCAGTGGCTGCTCAGCCCTGAGCAGCTGGCCAGTGTAGCCAATGGTCAGGTAGATGCATTTGGGCAGATCACCGCACTGTTAATCCCCTCTCTGGCGAAGATGATCGAGCAGCCCAGTTGTAAGCGTGAAGCCTGGCAAACTCTCCGCTATCTCTCGTCTCTGCGCCATGTCCATAAAGCAGACGGCTAGTTTGTCACAGAGCTTTCGCCCCATGGTGGCGGCCGACCTGCCACAGGTCTGCAATATCGAAGAGGCCTGCTCTCCCTCTCCCTGGAGCTGCAAACAGTTCGAGCTAAGTCTCGGTGATACACAGGTTCTGTTGTTGGACAACCAGGTAGTAGGTTTTGGAATTTTAAGTACTGTGTTGGATCAGGCAGAGCTGCACAATATTGCCATAGATCCTCCTGTGCAGGGGCTGGGTCTGGGGGCTGCCATGCTTGATCATCTGCTGGATAATCTGGCAGATGAGGTGGCGTCTATCTTTCTCGAGGTCAGGCTGTCAAATTTCCGCGCTATTCGCCTCTATCAAGAGCGAGGCTTTGTGAAAGTAGGTGAGCGACGAGATTACTATAAAACAGCGCTGGGTCGCGAGGATGCACTACTGATGTGCAGAGAAGCTACTGATTGAGACTAAAGTTTGTTACCCTTGAGCAACTTTTCTTCAAGTGAGGCGTTAAATGGAACTAGAAATGCTCTACTGGCACTGGTTGGTGCTGGGGCTTGTATTGATTGTGGCCGAGATATTTATTCCCAGTTTTACCATTCTTTGGTTCGGGCTGGGTGCTCTGGTAGTGGGCGTGGCTGCGCTGTTATTTGAAATCCCCTTTAGTATACAGGTCCTTATTTGGACGGTTTTCTCTGTGCTGTTTACAGTGCTGTGGTTTAAGCTGGTTAAGCCAAAAATGGTGGATAGTAGCAATAGCCAGGCTGCCAGGGAGTCGGCTATTGGTGAGTCTGGGCAGGTTATCAAGCTGCCCGCTGGCGATACCAAAGGCAAGTTGCGATTTAGCACGCCGATTCTGGGCGAAGATGAATGGGAGTTTAGTTGCGAGGCCGAGGTAGACCTTGGCGATCGTCTGCATATTCAGGAAATTTCAGGCAATGTTTTAGTGGTTGCCAAACTCGGTTAACGATTTACAGGAGATAAGAAAAATGGAAGGCACATTTGTTGTTGTAGCAGTTTTAATACTGGTTATTGTTACCCTTTTTAAAGGTATTCGTCTGGTGCCTCAGGGCTCAAAATGGGTGGTTCAGCGGCTGGGAAAATTCCACAAGTCTCTGAGCCCGGGTCTCAACCTGATTATTCCCTATATTGATGATGTATCGTTTAAGGCAACCACCAAAGATATAGTTTTGGATATTCCCTCTCAGGAAGTGATTACTCTGGACAACGTGGTCATTATTGCCAATGCGGTGGCCTATATTAATATTATTAGCCCCGAGCGGGCAGTCTATGGAGTAGAGGACTACGAGCTGGCAATTCGCACTCTGGTACAGACTTCGCTGCGCTCTATTGTGGGTGAGATGGCGCTGGACGATGCCCTGTCGTCCCGTGATCAGATCAAGGCCAAGCTAAAGGACTCTATCTCCGATGATATAGCCGACTGGGGTATTACTCTGAAGACGGTTGAAATCCAGGATATTAATCCCTCAGGCACCATGCAGCAGGCGATGGAAGAACAGGCCGCTGCGGAGCGTCAGCGCCGCGCCACTGTGACTCGCGCCGATGGTGAGAAGACCGCGGCAATTCTGGAGGCCGATGGCCGCCTGGAAGCCTCACGTCGCGATGCTGAAGCTCAGGTGGTTTTGGCTGAGGCCACTAAAGAGGCCCTGACTAAAGTGAATGACGCTATTCAGGATAAAGAGTTACCTGCTATGTATCTGCTGGGTGAACAATATATTGATGCGATGAAGGCTATGTCTGATTCATCAAATGCTAAACTGGTAGTGTTGCCGGCAGATATTCCTGCCGCAGTGCGCGGTATTATGAATAATACCAAGTAGGTTCACTAGGTAATTGGCCTTGTTACAAGGCCCTTGGGGAACGTCAACCAAAGCTTCAGGTTGGCGTTCTGTAAACGGATGACTAGACCAATAAAGGATTTATTATGTTAAAACTATGGCTATCAGTTGCATTCGCGGTATTGCTTGCCGGTTGCGCCAACGGCTATCGCTACGGCGCCCCTCAAGAAGTAATTATAGATACCTTGGGTGTAGACCCCTATCAATACGAAGTCGACCTGGCAGACTGTAAGGACTATGCCGCCAATATTGATGTCAGCACGCGCACGGTGGAGGGCGCAGCCGAGGGCGCTGTGGTTGGTGCTGTGCTGGGGGCTGTGGTTGGCAACAGTAACACCACCAAGCGTGGAGCTGGGGCTGGAGCCGTATTGGGCGGTGTGAAGTCTAATGAGAGAGCCCGTCACGACCAGCGTCAAATCGTTAAGCGCTGCTTAAAAGGCCGCGGTTACAAGGTACTTAATTAGAGTTGAAGCGCTAAAACGCCCCGGTCTCATTGCTTGACCGGTCGTTTTTGCAGCTTTCTCTGCAATGTCCTGCGATGCATTCCCAGAATACGAGCGGTGGCTGAAATATTGCCATCGTTCTCGTTAAGTACCCGTTGAATATGTTCCCATTCCACCCGGCCAACTGAGGGCGGTGATGTCTGTATAGCCTGCGTCTGTTCTATTTGCCCCGGCTCAAAGGCGCTAATAATTTCATCCACAGAGGCGGGCTTGCCGAGATAGTTTACCGCCCCCAGTTTAATGGCTTCGACGGCCGTTGAGATACTTGAGTAACCGGTGAGCAATACCACTTGAATCTCTGGCTGCAGATCGCGCAGCTGTTGCAGTATCGATAATCCTGACTCGCGCTCTAGTTTTAAATCTAATACCACTCTGTGAATTGGTGCCTGACGGCACTGGTCCATCGCCTCATCGCCATTGCAGGCAGTGGTCACCGAATAGCCGCGACGGGTTAGCACCCGGGCCAGTACAGAGGTAAATACCGAATCATCGTCGATCAGCAAATAATTCATTGGCCGCTCTCTGTAGGCTCTGATTCAGATGGCCTGACAAGGGGCAGGATAATTTGCGTATGGGTGCCCCCACCAGGAGCATTGTGCAGACGGACTGAGCCACCAAATCGGGTCAGAGTAGCCTGGGATAAGAACAGGCCCAGGCCGAGACCGTCGGCTTTATCAGTGACAAATGCCTGCCCCAGATTGTTAATATCCTGACCGGCTAACCCCGGGCCATGGTCATGGATATCTACAGTGGCGCTTTCAGTGTTCCAGCTGACTACCACCTCAACCTTTTCTGGGCTGGCATCGGCGGCATTGTTAAGCAGATTAATTATCGACTGCTCAATGGTCGGGTGAAAGCTCGCCATGCACTGGTTTTTATCCAAACTGATACTCGCCTTGAGACTGGGCCGCATAAGCTGCCAGCGCTCCATTAGCTGAGAAAAATACTCCTGAACCAGTATGGGTTTTTGTTGGTCGGACTGAGATTCCTCTGCGGTCATCAGTAATTTTTTTAAGGTCTGTTTGCAGGTTTCGATTTGCTGCTGCAGTAGCCTGTGTTCTGGGTTGGGCTGGGTTGTATCTGCGACAAGTTCATCGACAATTATCTTCATAGTGTTGAGGGGAGTACCCAGTTCGTGGGCTGTGCCCGCTGCCAATGTGCCCACCGCTAGAAGCTGCTCGTCGCGCAACTGAATCTCGCGCTGATCGGCAATTTCCTGCTGCTGGCGTTTGACTGTGTTGGCCATAGGGCGAATAAAGTAAATGATAATAAGTGCACTGATAGCAAAGTTAACCCACATGCCTATGATATGCAGGCTGGCCGAGCCTGAATGTCCGGAATGAGGATCATCCATAGAAGTCATTTCCATGACAGCCATATCCATAGGAGCTATAGCCACCAGTGGTACATACTGATTTAGCAACAGGCTGTAACTGCCCAGAGCTGCCAGAGCCACAATAATGCTGAGGGTGCCGGGCAGTGTAATGGCGGCAATACTGATGGGAATCAAGTAGTAGGAAATAAATGGATTAGATGCACCGCCACTAAAATACAGCAGCATGGAAAAGAAAAAGATATCAATTAGCAGATGAGCAAAAAACTCTCTATCAACAATAGGCACTGATGTTCTGCTGCGCAACCAGGTGGCTATAGTAATGGCAGTATAGATGGCCAGTATTATGGCAATGGCCATCACTGGCAGGCCAATGGGTTTGATAACAGTAAAAAACCCTAGCGCCAGCCACTGACCCAGCAGGGCGACTCCGCGTATAAAACCAAGTCGCTGCAGGTTGGTCTGAGCGGTTAGATAGGTTTGATAAATAGAGTCATTCTTCATGGGGGCATAATAACAGAAAAGTATGCCTGCTAGCTTAGGCACTTAGTCTATGGCCTGCCTGAAAAAAGGGTTATTATAAAGTCCTCTACAGCAGTTAAAAACAAGTTGAGCTAAGTATGGAACCACTTTCCGATGACCTGCAGGAAAACCTCGATCGTCTGATTGTCGAGTGCCTTGAAAATGGCTGTGTCTGGGGTTTGCAGGATCAACAGGGCAACTGGTCGCTGGTCAGCTCAACCGACAACGATGATATTGATGTTATGCCATTTTGGTCTGATAGCAGTTTTGCACAGGCACTGTGCACCGGTGAGTGGGCGATTTATAAACCAGTGGCCATTGATTTGGAAGAGTTTCTCGATGACTGGCTGCCCGGTATGCACAGCGATGTACTAATGGCGGGCATTAACTGGAATGAGGAGCTGGAGGGTCAGGAAATGGAGCCCCTGGACCTGCTGGAGGAATTTGAGTCAGAGCTGGATTAGCCTGGATCAAACCAGTTGCTGCAACAGTAACTCAGCTGCCACTCGCTATATTGCCCTTGACCTGAGGTTTAAACTGATTAGTATGCGCGGCTGACACTCAGAGCCTACCTTATTTATGTTTCTCGATAGTTTTTACAACCAAAACGAAACTGACTTAACTGTTAGTGCAGAGCAGGGCAGTCGCTTTGCCAAAGCTGTGAGCAATGATTTTAATCCGATTCATGATGCGGATAGCAAGCGCTTCTGTGTGCCGGGGGACTTGCTGTTTGCTATTGCTCTACAGCGCTATGGTCTGAGCCAGGAGATGCACTTTACTTTTTCCGGTATGGTGTCTGCGGACACTGGCTTGGTATTTCCCGAGGCACCTGGTGATCAGTTTGAAATTGTAGACGGTCGCGACAAGTGCTACCTGCAAGTTGAGCGATCTTCTGGCGCGGTGTTTGAGCAGGGGATGATTGAGCAGTTGGTACGCAGCTACGTGCTGTTCTCGGGGCAGAACTTTCCCTATATTCTGGTGCCGCTAATGGCCGAGCAGAATGTGATGATTAATCCAGCGCGTCCACTGGCGATTTATCAGTCTATGTCATTGCATCTGGATCGTATTGATTTGGCGCAGCCCTCAGTGGAGCTGGCAGATACGCAGATGGTTGTAGAGGGCAAGCGCGGTGATGTTGAGCTGCAATTTCGCTTGATGGATGGTGCTGATGTGGTTGGCTGCGGAGTTAAGAAAATTATTCTCAGTGGCCTGCGGGAATACCAGCAGGCCGCTGTCGATAAGATGATCGCCGACTACAAATCCTGGCAGGCTAACTTCTAACTGGCAGGCTGGCGCGCCAATATATCTTTTAAGAAGTGTCCAGTGTGGGACCCCTTGACCAGAGCCACGTCCTCAGGAGTTCCCTGAGCCACTATCAGTCCACCACCTGAGCCGCCCTCGGGACCCAGATCCACAATCCAGTCTGCGGTTTTGATGACATCTAGATTATGTTCGATCACTACCACAGTATTGCCATGGTCACGCAGACGGTGCAGCACAGCCAGTAGCTGCTCAATATCATGGAAGTGCAGTCCGGTGGTGGGCTCGTCGAGAATATACAGTGTTTTGCCAGTGTCTCGCTTGGACAGTTCCTTACTCAGCTTTACCCGCTGGGCCTCGCCGCCAGACAGGGTTGTGGCGGATTGCCCCAGGCAGATGTAGGACAGACCCACATCTATCAGAGTCTGTAGCTTGCGGGCAATGGCTGGAATGGCGTCGAAAAACTCACGGGCATCTTCAATGGTCATTTCCAGAACCTGGTGAATATTCTTGCCCTTGTAGTGAACATCCAGGGTTTCGCGATTGTAGCGCTGGCCCTTGCAGACATCACAGGGCACATAGATATCAGGCAAAAAGTGCATCTCGACCTTGGTTACGCCATCGCCCTGGCAGGCTTCGCAACGGCCACCTTTAACATTAAAACTAAAGCGCCCGGGGTTATAGCCCCGCGAGCGAGCTTCCTGAGTACCGGCAAACAGCTCGCGCACCGGTGTGAAGATACCTGTGTAGGTGGCAGGGTTAGAGCGGGGAGTGCGGCCAATAGGACTCTGGTTGATATCTATACACTTGTCCAGATGGCTAAGGCCGGTAATCTTAGTATGGGCTGCTGGCTTTAGGGTGGTGGCTTTATTAAGCGCCACTGCCGCGGCTGGATACAGGGTTTCATTGATCAGTGTCGACTTGCCCGACCCGGAGACACCGGTGATACAGGTAAAGACCCCCTGAGGGATTTCCAGATCAATCTCTTGAAGATTATTGCCGCTGGCGCCGGTAATTTTAAGAGTCTTGCCCTTACCTTTATTGCGCTGTTTGGGAATAACAATACCGCGCTTGCCGGACATGAACTGTCCGGTGATGGAATTTTTGTTGGCTTTGATCTGCTTGGCAGTGCCTTCGGCAACAATTTCGCCACCATGAATACCAGCCCCCGGACCTATATCAATAATATGATCGGCAGAGGCTATGGCATCTTCGTCATGTTCAACCACAATCACTGTATTGCCCAGATCACGCAGGCGTACCAAGGTTTTGAGCAGGCGCTCGTTGTCGCGCTGATGCAGACCGATGGAGGGTTCATCGAGGATATACATAACTCCCACCAGACCGGCACCAATCTGGCTGGCCAGACGTATCCGCTGAGCTTCACCGCCAGACAGAGTATCGGCGCTGCGATTGAGAGACAGATAATTTAGGCCAACATCCACCAAAAAGTTAAAGCGCTCGCGAATCTCCTTGATAATTTTTTCGGCGATCTCACCCTGGCGACCGGGCAGATCAAGATTCTCAAAGTACTCAGTGCACTCGCCCACAGGCAGGCAGACTATGTCTTCCAGGCGGCGATTATCAATAAATACATTGCGCGCCGATTTGCGCAGACGGGTGCCAGAGCATTCAGGGCAGTCGGAGGTGGCCATATACTTGGTCAACTCCTCGCGCACCGAGGTAGACTCGGTCTCGCGGTAGCGCCGCTCCATATTGTTGATCACACCTTCAAAGCTGTGCTGACGGCGGAATACAGTGCCGCGATCGTTCACATAGTTAAAGGTGATTTCTTCATCATCGCTACCAAATAGAATCTTTTGCTGATGAATGGGCGAAAGCTTTTCCCAGGGTTGCTCTATATCAAAATCATAGTGCTCGGCGAGGCTGGTCAGCATATTGTAGTAAAACAAGGTGCGACGGTCCCAGCCACGTATGGCCCCCTCGGAGATGGAGGCCTCCGGATGCTGTATAACCCGGTCAATATCAAAGAACTGATGCACACCCAAGCCATCGCAGGTCGGGCAGGCGCCGGCCGGGTTGTTAAAGGAGAAAAGCCGAGGCTCTAGCTCGTTAAGGCTGTAATTGCAGATGGGGCAGGCAAATTTTGCGCTAAAAATCTGGTCCGGGGAATCGCCATCCATATAGCTAATGGTCGCCAGCCCCTCAGCTAATGCCAGAGCGGTCTCAAAAGACTCCGCCAGGCGCAGACCAATATCCTCTTTGACTTTAAAGCGATCAACTACCACTTCAATGGTATGTTTTTTCTTTTTATCCAGGGCTGGTGCTTCATCCAGGTCGCAAACCAGACCGTCGATTCGGGCACGGATAAAACCCTGGCGTCGCAGACTGTCAAACAGGTGCACATGCTCGCCTTTGCGATCTTTTACCACAGGTGCCAGTAGCATCAGTTTGCTGCCTTCGGGCAGTGCCAACACCTGATCGACCATCTGACTTACGGTCTGGGCATTGAGTGCCTGACCATGTTCGGGGCAGCGGGGTTCGCCAGCTCGGGCAAATAGCAGACGCAGGTAGTCATAGATTTCGGTAATGGTGCCCACGGTGGAGCGAGGGTTGTGGGATGTGGACTTTTGCTCGATGGAGATAGCGGGGGACAGGCCCTCCACATGGTCCACATCGGGCTTTTCCATCATTGACAGGAACTGCCTGGCATAGGTAGAGAGTGACTCGACATAGCGTCGCTGTCCCTCAGCATACAGCGTATCAAATGCCAGAGATGACTTGCCCGAACCCGACAGTCCGGTGATAACAATCAGCTTGTCCCGGGGAATATCTAGATCGATATTTTTAAGATTGTGGGTGCGTGCGCCCCTAACCTGAATGGTATCCATTAGTGCTTCTTTGTCATTGATTTAAGGGGCTGCGAAAAACCAGTAATTATAGGGCGCTAAACCCGCATTGGGCAAAGTCAATTTGCCATACCCGGAGTTTTACGATGGGACGCCCTGAATAGACCCTGTTTTACAAAAAAATACCGATAAATATTTTCGCTGCTGCGTTGCGCTGTTAAGATAGCCGCCGAATTTCATTACCAGCATTTGAAACCAACTTGACGAAAACCATTCAATCTTCATCGCCCCTTTCTGCTGTAGAGCGGCGAGCTACTATCTCTCTGGCCAGTCTTTACGGTTTTAGAATGCTCGGTCTGTTTATGGTGCTACCGGTGCTGGCCCTGTATATGAATGACTATGCAGGTGCCTCGCCCCTGATGCTCGGCCTGACTCTGGGTGCCTACGGCCTGACTCAGGCCCTGCTGCAAATTCCTCTGGGGCTGCTATCTGACAGAATAGGTCGGCGGCCGGTGATTGTTGGTGGCCTGTTGGTCTTTGTGGCGGGCAGTCTGTGTGCGGCCAATGCAGAGACCATGACCCAGCTGATTATTGGCCGTGCCATGCAGGGCATGGGTGCAATAGCCAGCACCTTGATGGCAATGGTTGCAGACCTCACCTCGGAAGAAAATCGCACCAAGGCTATGGCGAGTATAGGCGCTAGTATTGGTTTGTCGTTTATGCTCGCCATGGTGCTGGGTCCGCTGATTGCCAGCTATGCAGGTTTGTCGGGAATATTCTGGTTGACTGCAGGGCTAGGTGTGATGGGAATTCTGGTGTTTGTCTCTCAGGTGCCCAGAACTCTGGTGGTGCAGCGCAATCGAGAGACGCTGGCGGATATTAGCCAGATTGGGCAGTTGCTCAAAAATCCTATTTTGCTGCGCCTGAATCTGGGAATTTTTTGCCTGCATATGGCGCTGATGGCAGCCTTTGTGGTGATTCCAACTATTCTCGCCGATGAAATGGGTATAGCTGTTAGTGATCTGTGGTGGGTCTATGCCGCTCTGCTGGGGGGTGGATTTGTAGCCATGATTCCGGCCATGATCCTGGGTGAACGTCATCAACAACAGAAATTAACTTTTGTCTCTGCGGTGGCTGTGTTGGCGGTTTCTATGCTGGTGCTTGGATTACAGCGGGGCGCGCTGCTTACACCTATTATGCTGCTGCTGTTCTTTGCCGCCTTTAACCTGCTTGAAGCCTCTCTGCCCTCCTGGTTGAGCAAGGTCTGCCCGGCGGGCAGCCGCGGTACTGCTATGGGTATCTATTCCACCTGCCAGTTCTTTGGCGCCTTTGCTGGAGGTGCGCTTGGTGGCTGGAGCCTGCAGTATTATGGTGTCAGCGGGTTACTTTTGCTGATAGCTGGGGTGCTGGGCATCTGGTGGATACTGGCTCTGGGATTACAGTCGCCACGAGCGCTGCAGACATTGGTGTTACAGGTAGGTGATATAGATCACCAGGAATTTGCAAAAATAATTTCAACTATAACTGGGGTAGAAGATATACTCTTGATTGAAGGTGAGCAGCTGGCCTATATCAAAGTTGATAAACAAAGGGTGGATATGCAAAGCCTAAAACCGTATTTTAATCGTACTGACACATAGTCTGTGAGACAGCTTCTTAGTCGGTACTTCACTCAGAGAAAAACAGGGGAATTCAATGGCACGCGGAGTCAATAAAGTCATTATTGTAGGTAACTGTGGTCAGGATCCAGAAACACGCTTTATGCCATCTGGTGGCGCTGTAACCAATCTCAGCATCGCCACGTCTGAATCATGGAAAGATAAAAATACCGGTGACCAGCAGGAGCGCACTGAGTGGCATCGAGTCGTATTTTTTAATCGTCTAGCAGAGATCGCCGGCGAATATGTGAAAAAGGGTTCCAAGCTCTATGTAGAGGGTTCATTGCGCACGCGCAAGTGGCAGGGTCAGGACGGGCAAGATCGCTATACCACTGAAATTGTTGCCAGTGAAATGCAGATGCTGGATAGCCGAGGCGGCCAGCAGGGTGGAGGCTATGATCAGTCTCAGGGTGGATATCAGCAGTCTGCGCCCCAGGCCCCGCAGCAGAGCGCACCTCAGCAACAGAGTGCTCCGCAACAGCAGAGCGCACCTCAGCAGCAGGGTGGCACCTTTGACGACGATATTCCTTTCTAGGTTTATCAGTACAGATATTTTTGGCGGCGTCAGACTCAGCTGATCGCTGCCTCACTTAAAAACTAATCTTTAATGAGGTCGATATGACAATTCAAGTTGGCGATAAAATTCCTGAGGGAATGTTTACCATTATGGGTGCAGAGGGTCCTGCGGGCATCAGCACAGCAGATATTTTTGCAGGCAAAAAAGTGGTTCTGTTTGCTGTCCCCGGCGCGTTTACGCCAACTTGCTCGGCGGCTCATCTGCCCGGTTTTGTGGTTCATGTTGACGATATCAAAGCCAAGGGCGTTGATACGGTTGCCTGTATGTCAGTCAATGATGTATTTGTGATGCACGCTTGGGGTCAGAGCGCCAATGCCGAGCATCTGATGATGCTGGCAGACGGCAATGGCGACTTTACCAAGGCTCTGGGGCTTGAGTTAGACGGCACTGGCTTTGGTATGGGTACTCGCAGTCAGCGCTTTGCTATGGTTGTTGACGATGGGGTTGTTAGTCTGCTTAATGTGGATGCTGGCGCTCTGGAAGGTTCTAGCGCCGAGGCCGTTTTGGCTGCGCTGTAATTTCTGCGGCTAAAGATTGAGGGGGAGTCATATTGCTGGCTCCCTTTTTTTATGCCCGGCAGTTTTAATGCTGACAGGTTTGCAGCTGACCCTTACCCGGGTGCCAGTGAAGCTTGAAAGGATCAACTCACCAAAAAAACATAATAAAAAAGGCGGCCTAAGCCGCCTCTTTTCACCACCGGGCAGGATCAGCCTCTGTAGCGTTCCATTACCAGGGTAGCGTTGGTGCCGCCAAAGCCAAAGCTGTTGGACATAATGCGGTCCAGCTGCTTTTCCTTGGTCTCTAGCAGTATGGGCAGCCCCTCTGCATGCTCGTCAAGTTTATCTATATGAGCAGAGGCGGTTACAAAGCCACCCTCCATCATCAGCATGCAGTAGATTGCCTCATGCACGCCGGCAGCACCCAGGCTGTGGCCTGAGAGAGATTTAGTCGAGCTGATATCAGGGCAGTTATCGCCAAATGTATTGCGAATCGCACCCAGTTCAGCAATATCGCCAACCGGTGTGCTAGTGCCATGGGCATTGATATAGTCTATGGGGCCGCTGGCGGTCTCCATGGCCATTTTCATGCTGCGCTCTGCGCCTTCACCGGATGGGGACACCATATCAGCACCATCTGATGTGGCGCCATAGCCGGTAATTTCACAGATAATATTGGCGCCGCGGGCAAGGGCATGCTCTAGCTCTTCAACCACCACGGTCCCGGCACCCAGTCCAGGCGCAAAACCATCGCGCTCGGCATCATAGGCTCGTGAAGCCACTGCTGGGTTGTCATTGTACTTGCTGGTCAGCGCACCCATGGCGTCGAAGGGGCCAGCCATAGACCAGTGCATATCCTCGGAGCCGCCTGCCAATATTATGTCCTGCTTGCCCAGCTGAATAAGCTCCAGAGCATGGCCTATGCAGTGGGCGCTGGTGGCGCATGCCGAGGCCATAGAATAGTTAACGCCTTTGATCTTGAAGGGTGTGGCTACACAGGCGGAGACTGTGCTGGCCATAATCTGGGTCACTCTGTAGGGGCCCGCTCGCTTGATGCCGCGCTCGCGCATTACGTCTATGCTCTCGGTAAACATTTCTCCCGATACGCCACCTGCACCCATTACCAGGCCGGTGCGCGGATTGGAGACCATGTCTTCACTGAGTCCCGCATCGGCGATGGCGCGATCTGTAGCTATATAGGCGTAGGAGGCAGAGGCACCCATAAAGCGCAGAACTTTGCGATCAATATGTTCTTTGGGGTCTATATCCAGCACAGCACCTACATGACAGCGCAGCCCCATTTCGGCAAAATCTTCTCGATAGCGGATTCCGGAGATGCCTTCTCGCAGCGATTTAGTGACTGTTTCCCTGTCGTTGCCAAGACAGGAAACAATTCCAAGCCCGGTAATTACTGCGCGTCTCATCGATAGTCCTCTTATTTTAACTATGGTTTAGTTTATAAAGCTGCGATTAAAAATCGTCGGTGCTGGAAAACAGCCCAACTTTAAGATCTTCAGCGGTATAGATTTCGCGGCCATCTACCTCAACAGAGCCATCGGCAATGCCCATAATAAGGCGCCGCTGTACCAAACGCTTGAGATCCAGCTTATAGGTCACTTTTTTGGCTGTGGGCAATATCTGGCCAAAGAACTTTACATTTCCTGCTCCCAGAGCTCGGCCGCGGCCGCTATTGCCATTCCATACAAGAAAGAAGCCAACGAGTTGCCAAAGGGCATCCAGACCCAGACAGCCAGGCATAACGGGATCGCCTTCAAAATGACAGTCAAAGAACCAGAGGTCAGAAGTTATATCGATTTCGGCGATAATCTGTCCGAGGCCATGCTTGCCGCCATCATTGTTGATCTCAACAATTCGGTCGATCATCAGCATATTGGGGGCTGGGAGTTTGGCGTTGCCTGGGCCAAATAGTTCGCCGCGGCTGCTGGCCAGTATTTCTTCTTTCGAGTACGAGGATTTTGGGGTGAAGGACATGTGTTCCTTGAGAGTTGATGTGAAGCGCGCATCGTACCCAGTTATGCCCCTTGCGGCAACCATTAAACCCTGTTTTGTCAGACATAGTCACCGCTGGAAAGGCGGTTGGCGGGACATTTTGGGTTGACAGCAGGGAAGGGGCTGCCTAGCATGCACCACGCATTTCAATCGATGAACCCTTAATCAATGTTGTCTTTTCACCAAGCCATTAAAGAAGAATTTTCCACCGTCAATGAGTTGATTGTCAGCCAGCTGCAGTCAGATGTAGGGCTGGTGGAAAATATTGGCCATTATATTGTGGAATCCGGTGGTAAGAGGCTACGCCCGGTTGTGGTGTTGCTCAGCGCTCTGGCCAATGGTTACACTGGCTCACAGCACTTAAAAATGGCAGCTGTGATTGAGTTTATTCACACGGCTACCCTGTTGCACGATGATGTAGTCGATGTATCTGCGCTGCGTCGTGGTCGTGAGACTGCCAATGCTCAGTGGGGCAATGCACCCAGTGTGCTGGTGGGTGACTTTCTCTACTCCCGAGCTTTTCAGATGCTGGTGGAGGTTGGGGATATGCCGATTATGGGCCTGATGGCCGATGCCACCAATGTGATATCAGAAGGCGAGGTTCAGCAGATGGCCAATGCAGGAAATCCCACTATCTGTGAGGATATCTATCTGCAGGTGATTTATCGCAAAACCGCCAAGTTATTTGAAGCCGCTGCCGAGACTGGTGCTGTACTCGCTGGTACCGAGTCCAAAGCTATGGCTGACTACGGCAGACATCTGGGTATGGCATTTCAGATTGTAGATGATGTTCTGGATTATCAGGGTGATGTTGAATCCATAGGTAAAAATGTAGGCGATGATTTGTCCGAGGGTAAAATGACCCTGCCGCTGATTTTTGCCAGAGATCATGTGACAGAAGATAAGCGCACATTAATCTGCGATGCGATCACCCGTAAAAGCAACGAGCATTTTTGTGGCATTCTGAGTGCCGTGCAGTCCTCTGGGGGCATAGCCTACAGTATGGAGCGGGCTCATAAAGAGGCTGACCTTGCCAAGGAAGCGCTGCAGCATTTGCCCGACAACCGATTTAAATCTGTAATGATTGAATTGGCCGACTTTTCCGTTTCCCGCCTTAGCTAAGCCCCGCTTAATTCCTACATACAAATTTCAGGCTTTATGGGTTGTGCCGCTGCAACCCACGCAGGCTGTGGAGTTTGTAGACTATCATTAATTTGTAATAGCTATTATTCCTAAATCGATTACGCGATAGTGATTTAATTTGTTAGCATTCACGTAACTTATAGATATCTACTTATCCATATTCAAAAATAGGAGAATTGAGTGATTATCGGAATTCCCTCGGAAATCAAAGCCGGTGAGAAACGTGTCGCCATGTCCCCTGCCAATGTCCAGTCTCTCACGGACAAAAGTGTAAAGGTACTTATTCAAGCTGGTGCAGGTAGTGCAGCGGGCTATCCGGATGCTGAATACACAGGCGCTGGCGCCCAGGTGACAGCAGATCGCGCCGAGCTATTTGCCAGTGCAGATATTATCTTGCAGGTGCAAAGCTTCGGTTCAAACAATGAAAACAGTGAGTCTGATCTGGCTCTCTTGCGCAAGGGTCAGCTGGTTGTTGGCATGATGGACCCGCTGGCTTCACCCCAGGCTGCTCAGGCGGTTGCCGATAAAGGAGCCACCGCCATAGCCCTGGAGCTGGTGCCGAGAATCAGCCGTGCCCAGAGTATGGATGTGCTTTCATCTATGGCTACTTTGGCTGGCTACAAGGCAGTGCTGATGGGTGCCTCTGCGGCACCGCGAATTTTTCCTATGCTCATGACCGCCGCTGGAACCTTGCAGCCGGCGCGGGTGTTAATTATGGGGGTGGGAGTGGCTGGTCTGCAGGCCTGTGCCACAGCAAAACGACTGGGTGCTGTGGTTGAAGCCTATGATGTGCGTCCCGCTGCCCGCGAGCAGATAATTTCGGTAGGTGCCAAACCTGTCGAGTTGGATCTGGATACCGGTGAGTCTGAAGGCGCCGGTGGCTATGCCAAAGAGCAGGGCGAGGACTTTTTGCGTCGGCAGCGCGAGCTGATGACTGAGGTTGTGGCCCAGCAGGATATTATTATTACTACGGCTGCTATTCCCGGCGCCAAGTCGCCGATTCTGGTGACCGAGGATATGGTTAAAGCCATGAAGCCAGGAGCTGTGATTGTGGACCTGGCTGCCGAGCGGGGTGGCAACTGTGATCTGACCGAGCAGGGTAAAACAGTGGTTGCCCATGATGTAACTATTTTGGGGCCGGAAAATGTGCCCTCGGACCTGGCTTATCACGCCAGCCAGATGCTGGGCAAAAACATGCAGACATTGTTGGAACTAATTATCGACGAAGAGGGCAACCTTAACCTCGATTTTAATGACGAAATTGTTGCGGGTACTGTGGTAGCACACCAGGGTGAGGTTCCCCATCCCCATATGCGCAAACTACTTAATCTGCCAGAGCTAGAATCACAGCCGGAAGGGGCCTAAACCATGGAAATTTTGATTTTATTACTGGCACTATTTGTGCTGTCCCTGTTTCTTGGTGTTGAGTTAATCACCAAGGTACCACCCACATTACACACACCGCTTATGTCGGGCACCAATGCTGTCTCCGGAATCACATTGGTGGGGGCGCTGCTGGCCGCGGGTTCTGACAGCTCACCCATACTGGTCAATGGCCTTGGTTTTATTGCCGTGACGCTCGCGACTATCAACGTAGTTGGTGGTTATTTAGTCACTAATCGCATGCTTGCCATGTTTAAGAGGAAGTAAGCGATGAGTCCTTCTATTGTAAGTTTCGTTTATCTGGTTGCCGGTATTCTGTTTATTCTCGGCATTAAAGGTCTCACCAAACCCAAAACTGCTGTGCGCGGCAATACATTATCTGCCCTGGGTATGTTGATTGCTGTGGTGGTGACATTACTCGATAGCAGCATTGTTAACTTCAGCTTTATTATCGCCGGAGTTGTGGTGGGCGGTATTGTAGGTGCGACCATGGCTCTGAGGATTCAGATGACCTCCATGCCGCAGATGGTGGCGCTGTTGAATGGCTTTGGCGGCGGTGCTTCATTGACGATTGCCCTGGCGGAATACTATTCCAAGCTGGGTCAGGCTCCCGCGTCTTTTGCCGATATTCTTACCCCTGTAGTAACCAGCGCCAGTGCCTTTGGGCAGGGTGCGGAGGGCACTATTGCGCTGCTATCCATTGGCCTGACAGTGTTAATTGGTGCAGTGACTCTGACCGGAAGCTTTGTCGCCTTTGCCAAGCTGCAAGAGCTGATGAAAAAAAGCTACGGCTTGCCCGGTGGTCCCGTTGGTAATGCTATCTTCTTAATAGCGGGTTTGGCTGCGGTGGTTGCTCTGGTTGTGAATCCAGGCAATACAGTGGCTATGGTCAGCATTGTTGGCTTGGCTCTGCTGCTGGGTCTGTTCCTGGTGATGCCGATTGGTGGTGCCGATATGCCGGTGGTTATCGCTCTGCTTAACTCCTACTCTGGTATAGCTGCGGCACTGGCGGGCTTTATCCTGGGCAATACGGTACTGATTGTCGCCGGGTCTCTGGTGGGTACCTCGGGACTGATCTTGACCCAGATTATGTGTGTGGCCATGAACCGTTCACTGGCCAATGTTCTATTTGGCAAGATGGCGGCGGGTGGCGAAACCGTGGATGCGGATGAAATCTATGCTGGTAAGGTTACCAGCGCCCAGCCAGATGAAGTGGCTATGATGCTGGAAATGGCCGAGCGTGTAGTGATTGTGCCCGGCTATGGTATGGCGATGGCTCAGGCCCAACATGCGGTGCGCGAGCTGGCCGATGCCATGGAATCCAGAGGTACAGAGGTTGAATACGGTATTCATCCTGTAGCTGGTCGTATGCCTGGTCATATGAATGTGCTGTTGGCCGAGGCCGAAGTGCCCTATGACAAGCTGGTGGAGATGGATAGAATTAACCCCACTTTTGAAGATACCGATGTGGTGATTATTATCGGTGCCAATGATGTGACCAACCCAATGGCCCGCGAGTCCGAGGGCAGCCCAATCTATGGCATGCCAATTCTCAATGTGGATAAGGCCAAAAATGTGGTGGTGATCAAACGGTCACTGAGCCCAGGTTTTGCTGGTTTGCCCAACCCGCTGTTTGCAATGGACCATACATTGATGGTCTATGGCGATGGCAAGAAGGCTGTGATTGATATGACCACGGCGCTGAATCAGGCTTAGACAAATTAAACATCCATTAAAAAAAACCCGCTTTAAGCGGGTTTTTTTATACATGCTTGTGTTGATTTACTCGAGGCCTTGGTTTGCATTTCCGCATAAAGGCTTACATAGTAGGTCAGCTGATAATCTGAGGTGGCGAGAAAAGCTGATTTTTATAAGCAACTAAAACAATAATATTAAATTTCTATAAGGGTAAAAAAATGACTGAATTAGATATGTGGCAAACTTATAACATGGGCCAGAGTGCTGCTGGCGCGCAATTTATTGGTGTGGCTTTTTTAGCTTGGGTAGCACTTCGAGTGGCCCTCAATATCAGAAACAGTGAAGATGCCAACCTGTTACTGAAACTTGCGGGAACTGGTTTCTGTCTTTCAGTGGCATACTTTATTGCTATAAACACTGGCTGGTATGAGTGGAATAACAACAGTATTGCTGCTGGTCTGGCATATCTTCAGTCAACAGATGTGGCGATTAGCCCCGTTGCCCAGAGCTTTGTTGAGAATATGGATCCAGGTGCTGCATTCAATATAGTACCTAATCTTGCGCAGGGCGTATTTATTGCCTCGTTGCTGATTATGCAGTTGGGCTCAATCTGGTTGCCTAAGAAGTAATTTTTCCGCTACTCAAAAAAACCCTGCAACTTTTCAGTTGCGGGGTTTTTTATGTCTATTGATTTTGATCAACTCTGTTGCGCGACCCTATTGAAAAGTCTGGTTTCTATCCCCAACTTATATAACAGGCAATAATTTTTAACCGGAGTGTCTCATGCGAATCGATAAGTTAACCAACCAGCTGCAAAGTGCGCTTGCTGAAGCTCAGTCAATTGCTGTGGGCAACGATCATTCTGCTATTGAACCGGCTCATCTACTTTTGGCTCTGCTTAATCAGCAGGGTGGTTCGGTGCGGCCGATCCTCAATCGTGCGGGGTTCGATGCCAATGGTTTACAGGAGGCACTAAACAGTCAGCTTGACCAGTTAGCCAAGGTCGCTACGCCCACTGGCGACGCCAACTTATCTCAGGATTTGGGTCGCTTGATGAATATGGCGGACCGCGCGGCACAGCAGAAGGGTGACCAGTTTATCTCCAGTGAGATGGTACTTTGGGCTGCTCTGGAAGATTCTGGTCTGCTGGGTAAAACCCTTGCCAGGTTTGGTGATACTAAAAAAGCTAAGACGGCTATTGAAGCTGTTCGTGGGGGTGAAGCTGTGACTGATGCAGATGCTGAGGGCCAGCGTGAGGCACTGGATAAATACTGCATTGATCTGACCGAGCGGGCCGAGCAGGGTAAGCTGGACCCGGTGATTGGTCGCGATGATGAGATTCGTCGCACTATTCAAGTGCTGCAGCGCCGCACCAAAAATAATCCAGTGCTAATCGGTGAACCCGGCGTAGGTAAAACCGCGATTGTTGAGGGCTTGGCTCAACGGATTATTAATGGTGAGGTGCCCGAGGGTCTAAAAAATAAACGCGTGCTCACTCTGGATCTGGGGGCGCTGTTGGCTGGCGCTAAGTTTCGAGGAGATTTTGAGGAGCGACTAAAGGCCGTATTGAAGGATCTGGCCAAGCAGGAAGGGCAGATTATTCTGTTTATTGATGAAATCCATACCATGGTGGGTGCAGGTAAAGCTGAGGGCGCTATGGATGCGGGCAATATGCTCAAGCCTGCGCTGGCTCGGGGTGAGCTCCACTGTGTTGGCGCCACTACGCTGGATGAATACCGCAAGTTTATCGAAAAAGACGCTGCTCTTGAGCGGCGCTTTCAAAAGGTATTGGTCGACGAACCCAGCGAGGAGGACACCATTGCAATTCTGCGTGGCCTTAAAGAGCGCTATGAGGTGCATCATGGTGTTGAGATTACCGATAGCGCTATTGTCTCGGCGGCAAAACTTTCGCAGCGCTATATCACTGATCGCCAGCTGCCAGATAAGGCGATTGATCTGATTGACGAGGCGGGCAGTCGCATCCGTATGGAGATCGATTCCAAGCCAGAGGAGATGGACCGCCTTGAGCGCCGTTTGATTCAGTTAAAAATTGAGCGTGAGGCGGTGAAGAAGGATAAAGATGCGGCAGCGAAGAAACGGCAGAAGAAACTTGAGGATGATATTGCCGAGCTGGAGAAGGAGTTTGCCGACTTAGAGGAAATATGGAAGGCGGAAAAAGCTTCTATGCAAGGCGCTACCCATATCAAGGCTGAGCTTGAGCAGGCGAGGGTAAATCTGGAAGCGGCCCATCGCTCTGGTGATCTCGAACAGATGGCGCAGATTCAATACAGCATTATTCCTGAACTGGAGAAGCAGTTGGCCAGTGCTGGTGCCGAGGAGCAGGTGGAGAAACAGCTGCTGAGAAATAAGGTAACGGAAGAAGAGATTGCCGAGGTGGTCTCTAAATGGACTGGTATACCAGTGTCTAAGATGCTGGAGGGCGAGCGCGATAAGTTGCTGCGCATGGAGGAGTCTCTGCACAGTCGAGTGATGGGTCAGAATGAGGCTGTGGTGGCTGTGTCCAATGCGGTGCGTCGATCCCGGGCTGGTCTGGCTGATCCCAATCGTCCCAATGGTTCGTTTTTATTTTTGGGGCCTACTGGTGTGGGTAAAACTGAATTATGTAAGTCTCTGGCGGAGTTTTTGTTCGACAGTGAGGATGCGATGGTACGCATTGATATGTCGGAGTTTATGGAAAAACATTCTGTGGCCCGGCTAATTGGTGCACCTCCTGGTTATGTGGGCTATGAGGAGGGCGGCTATATTACTGAGGCTGTGCGTCGTCGCCCCTATTCGGTGCTGCTGTTAGATGAGGTGGAGAAGGCTCACCCGGATGTGTTTAATATTCTGTTGCAGGTGCTGGACGATGGTCGTCTGACTGATGGTCAGGGCCGTACGGTTGATTTTAAAAATACGGTGATTGTGATGACCTCTAATCTGGGCTCTGATGTGATTCAGATGCTGGCAGGTGAGGAGAATTATCAGACCATGAAGTCGGCGGTGATGGATGTTGTGGGTGCCCATTTTCGGCCGGAGTTTATCAATCGAGTGGATGAGACTGTGGTGTTCCATCCGTTGGCTAAAGATGAGCTGGCGGGGATTGCTGGTATTCAGCTTGAGTTGCTCAATCGCCGGTTGGCGGAACATGATCTGAATCTGGTGCTTAGTGATGCTGTGATGGATAAGTTATTGGAGGTTGGCTTTGATCCTGTTTATGGGGCCAGGCCGCTGAAGCGAACTATTCAGCAGTTGATTGAGAATCCATTGGCAGAGAGTATTCTTGCCGGTAAGTTTGCGCCTGGGGATAGTATTTCTGGGGACTTGGAGGCTGATTTGGTTGTGTTTGGTTAGGCTGTGCTGCGATGGTGGCAGTTGCAGCCGCTCCCAGGTCAAAACTCTCAGTCTACAAATACCCAACCAATGGATCACCACCAGAATAGCTGGTCAAACTAGCCAGCGAATCAATAAACAGATAAAACAATTCCGCCTGCGAGGAGACATCCAGCTTAGCGTAGCTATTCTTGCGATGCAGCTTAACCGTCTCAGGAGAAATCCCCAGGCGTTCGGCAATCGACTTGGTCGAATGACCATGCAAAAACAACTGCACCACCTGAGACTCGCGATCAGTTAGATAAGCAGTACCAAAATGCTTAAGTGCGCTATCGAGCTGATTAGGTAACTGATTGCCAGCAGTAGATGCATCCTCAGACTTAATTTCTGCGCCCCACTGAGCTTTGCAAATAGCCTCCACCACGGCACTAATATCCGCAAGAATAGCAATCTGACTGCGATTAAAGCGTTGAGAAAAAGACAGGCGGCTCAGAGAGATATTTAAGAACTGATCCGGAGCAATATGAACAATATAGCCAATCTCATCCTTAATCTCCGTGTGCTTAAAATAGCTGCGGTAGTACTCGGTTTTTTCAAAACCCTCTGGTGCCAGATCACTTAGACGGTGCAGGCCGGACTGTTTTTCATCCACAGCGGCTCGGTAGAAAGGGTCAAGCAGATAGGCGCCATTGATAAATATATCGATCTGGCTCTCCCTCTCTAGTGGAGGGATATCGTTGTAGTGAACTGTGGGAGTTTCATTGCGGTAATAATGGATAACCAGAGCATTGTCGAAAGGCACCAAGCTCTTTAGCATGCTCAGCAACAGAGAGGGCAGGCGCTTGCTGCCTATCTCCGGCATGATGGCAGCTAGCTTATCGCTGAAGTCCTGTAATAGGGTACTCATAATCCACAGCCTTTAACCTGGGAGTTCTCAACTTAGAAACTGGTCAGGATCCATAAACATCAGGCGCACCAGCAGACAGTCCTCAAAGGGTTCTACCGACATCATCAGTACATTGATATCGCCATTGATCTCGACGCCACTGGGGAGGTTGAACAATATGCCTCCGTTGGCCTCATTGGTCAGGGTGCGCAGATCTTTAAGTTCTTTATCTTTGCGCACCTCAGTCTCAAATTTTTGTAACAGGGACCTGACAGCAATATCAAAATTTGGAAAGTTAAACTGCCCACGGTATTCACTGCGATCCAATTCCAGTTTAATGGGAATTACCGCACCTGTGGTTTCAGAAGTCAGTTGTCCGGAGCTTACTCTGGTTCCCTGCTTAAGGTCTTTAAACAGCTTTTTAGCCGCCTCTGGCTTTTGTTTGACAAAGCCTGCAACCAATAAATTGGCGCCTAAGTTAAATAGTTTACGTGCGTCGATATTAATACTTTGTTGTTCGGTCATTGCTGCTGGCCACATCGAATTATAAACGCAAGACTCTACCCCAAACCCCTTGGAAATGTAATAGCTGTATAAAGTTTTTATCTGCTTTGGCGGGCACAGTCATACTCTGGTCGGTTTTGTTATCTCATAGATTATCACTGAGTCTTAATATTCACGGTTTTAGATCCTGAGTTATCGCCAAACTGATATCTATGGTCTATTTTTTAACCTTACGGGGCCTTAAATAGGTCGTGGTTGCCGCCCGGGTTATTGCCGGCGGCTGTTGCAGAGAATTAAAGCATGGCTATCAGTGCATTCGATTTATTTAAAGTGGGCATAGGCCCTTCGAGTTCCCATACAGTGGGCCCGATGCTGGCGGCCAACCAATTTGTTCAGGGGCTTAAGGCTGATGCAGTTCTAGACCGAGTCAGCCGGGTCACTACCGAGCTCTATGGCTCTCTGGGAGCCACTGGCAAGGGCCATGGTACGCCTAAGGCTGTGCTGCTGGGCTTTGAGGGTGAGCTGCCGGATCTGGTGGATGTGCCTGCCATTGCTGGGCGCGTGGCAGCTATCCGTGACAATGGGCGTCTCTGTCTGTTGGGCGAGCATGCAATTAACTACAATCACGATTTGGACTTTAAACTACATCGCCGCAAGGCTCTGGCTTTTCACCCCAATGGGATGGTTTTTGCGGCTTTTGATAAGGCTGGCAATGAGCTCAGTAAGCGCACCTTTTTCTCGGTGGGCGGGGGGTTTGTGGTTGATGAGTCAGCAACTGGCGAAGACTGCATAGTGGAGGACAGCAGGCAACTGGCCTATGACTTTGACAGTGCCAATGAGTTGTTACAGCTGTGCACTGATCAGGGGCTCAGTATCTCTGATGTAATGCTTGAAAACGAAAAAGCCTGGCGCTCTGAGCAGGAGACCAGGGACGGCTTGCTGCATCTGTGGTCTGTCATGCAGTCCTGTGTCGCCAATGGTATCGCCAATGGTGGCATATTGCCTGGCGGTCTCAATGTGCCCCGTCGTGCCCGCGAGCTGCACCAAAAGTTACTGCAAAGACCAGAGGCGGCTATGGCGGATCCGTTGTCGGTGCTGGATTGGGTCACTCTCTATGCTCTGGCGGTCAATGAGGAAAACGCCGCCGGAGGCCGTGTGGTCACTGCCCCTACCAATGGGGCCGCGGGTATTATTCCAGCGGTGTTGCACTATTATATGAGGTTTATTCCCGGCGCTTCGGATGAGATGGTGATTAGGTTTCTGTTGACTGCAGCTGCCATTGGTATCCTGTATAAAAAGAATGCCTCTATTAGTGGTGCTGAGGTGGGTTGTCAGGGAGAGGTGGGTTCTGCCTGTTCCATGGCGGCTGGCGCTCTGGCCGAGGTATTAGGGGGCAGCCCTGCACAGGTTGAGAATGCGGCAGAAATTGGTATGGAGCACAATCTTGGACTGACCTGCGATCCGGTAGGTGGTTTGGTTCAGGTGCCCTGTATCGAGCGCAATGCGATGGCGTCGGTCAAGGCCATTCATGCAGCGCGCATGGCTCTGCGCGGCGATGGCTCGCATTTTGTTTCCCTCGACAAGGTGATTCGCACTATGCGCAAGACCGGTGAGGATATGAATAAGCGCTACAAGGAAACCTCGAGGGGCGGACTGGCAACTCATGTGCTTGAGGTGCCAGTCAATATTATCGAATGCTAGTCGATAAGCCCGTACTTGGTTTTGAGAATATCAATAATCTCAGCTTTGGGATTATCGGAGATAACCAGTGGTTCGCCGGTAATTTTCTCTGCCATGCTGACATAGGTTTCGGAAACCGCCATCATCACTGACTCCGGCAGATCATTGTCTGCCGCCAGCGCCCGGCGCTCGTCCATACGATTTTTGTCCAGCAGAATATCTGGGTCGGGGAAATGGCTCAGCAGCATCTGACGGAAACCCTCTTTGGAGTTCTCTACTACCTTGCCTTCTCTGTACTTGGGTCCGTCCCAGATTCTTGAGGAGTCGGGAGTGCCCACTTCGTCCATATAAATCAGCTTTTCGTTGCCAGCGCGGTCGGTGACATAGCCAAATTCAAACTTGGTATCGACAAAAATCTGGTCCAGTTTGGCCAGTTCATTGCTGATTACGTCGAAGCCTTCACCCAGCAGCTTCTCATAGACATCGATATCTTGCAGAGAGTTAAACTTAAAACTCTGGTAGTTATTTTCGATATCCGAGCGCGAGACATTGACATCATCCACCTCGGGAACGCCGGGAATACCAGTGAGAATACCTTTGGTAGACGGGGTGATAAGCAGCTCTGGTAGTTTCTGATCGCGCTCAAGGCCCTCAGCAATTTTAATGCCGCAGAAGTCGCGCTCGCCCTTGGCGTAGGAGCGCCACATGGAGCCAGTAATGTACTGGCGACAGATAGCCTCAATCATTACCGGGCGGGCTTTCTGCACTATCCACACCAGCGGGTGAGGAACATCCAGGATATGACTGTCAGCCAGACCCTGCTCACGAAACAGCTTAAACCACTGATTGGAGATAGCGTTGAGTGCAGCCCCTTTGCCGGGAATGCCGTTCATGCCGCCTTCACCGTGCCAAATGCATTCGAAAGCAGAGATGCGGTCACTAATGACCATAATGGCCAGCGGCGCATCCGGAGCCACATCGTAATTGTTTTCAGCAATCAGGCGGCGGCTGTCGGCTTCGGTCAGCCAGTAGACGCAGCGCACTTTGCCGCTGTGCACCGGCTCGTCGGTGCGAATAGGAAGATCGTTGTTTACCGCCAATACTTTATCAGCAAGACTCATATAAATGCCCAGTGGTGTTAGTTTGTGGGGAAAATTGTTAACTTCAGAGACTGGCTATAATACCAATACAGTGAC
>JAYPYO010000011.1:0-48178 GCA_038135995.1 Porticoccaceae bacterium | reverse complement strand
GTCGAGCCACCAGAGATACCTGTGAAAATGCCCTCTTTCTGCGCCAGCATTTTAGAGGCCTCAATGCCCTCCTGCCCTTCAATGGGCACCAGTAGATCAAAGTGCTTATTATCAATGGAATCCTGCAGTACCGCCGGGATAAAGTCCGGCGTCCAACCCTGAATCATATGGGGCTCAAAAGCTGGGTGACTGCCTGCTGGAGAGCCATTGGCGCTGCGCTCCTGAGCCACGCCACTATGGATCAACTGCGCATTGGCCGGTTCACTAAGGATAATTTTGGTATCAGGACGCTGCTCTCTGAGCACTTTAGCCACACCGGAAAAGGTACCGCCGGTACCATAACCTGTCACCCAGTAGTCGAGGCGATCGCCCTCAAAATCGGCAAGAATCTCCTGAGCTGTAGTATTTTGGTGAATTTTGGCATTGGCATCAGTTTCAAACTGACGAGCTAGAAACCAACTATTGGCCTCAGCCAACTCTACTGCCTTGAGATAGCAGCCCATAGCCTTGTCTTCTTTGGGAGTGAGGATAACCTTGGCACCGAGAAAGCGCATCAGCTTGCGCCTCTCTATAGACACGCTGGTGGGCATGGTGGCTACAAAGGGGTAGCCTTTGGCCGCACAAACCATGGCCAGGCCCACACCTGTATTGCCACTGGTGGCCTCAACCACTGTCTGCCCCGGAACCAACTGACCGCTGCGCTCGGCCTCTTCAATAATACTGATAGCCAGGCGATCTTTTACCGAGCCCGCAGGGTTAAAAAACTCTGCTTTTACGTAGAGCCGCACAGCCTCAGGGGCTAAATTTTTTACCCGCACACAGGGAGTATCACCTATGGTATCCAAAATACTGTCGTATAACTTGCCGCGCCCTGCTGTTGTTCTTGACTGATTCATCATCGACCACCCTCTCCTTCTGGTTAAAACGCTATCTGCCATTTACCTGCGAGAGTACTGACAAAGCGTCGCTAAGGAGTTGATCATAAATCAAAGAGCTCAGTCGTAAAAGCCAATCTCGGCAATATCAATATCGGCTTGGTGGTCTCTGCCATAGGCCAGAATACCAATACTACGTATGCTGTTGGCAGTTAATGACTGGCGCAACCATGAGCCGGAGCGCTTAAAATCGCTCAGCGGGAGACGAACCTCGCGCCAGTTGCCAGAGACCTCAAAGCCAGCCTGATAGTACTGCCAGGGCAACACTGTTCCAGAGGTGCGCAGGTGAATAAAGTATTTTTGCAAGTTGCCGCGAGCTTTGATGTAGACCCCGGTCGCCGAGCTTACCGAACCCTTGGCTACCGCACGGCGAATCTGTATAAACCCACCGTTGTTTGCAGTGGAGACACTGCCAGTCATATGAGCATAGGTCTCGCCGTCACGGCTCATATATTCCACAGCGCCCTCTGAGATACCGCCCATTACCTGATCACTGAAAAATGCCCAGCCCGACTGAGATTCAGTATCAAAATTATCCGTTAATAGCTTGTCTGCATATGTATTTGTCATAGGTGTGCATAGTATTAAGGCGACGATGAAAGCTTTAAATTTACTCATACTGATCTCCTGCGCAGGGTTAACGTTTGTATTGAGTCGGACAGTAGCCTCTGCTTACATGTGGCGAACGCAGCGACCGGTGCTTGGTTTTGCGGCTGGTGACACGCTTGCGCCAGAGACGAAACGAGCGGGCTTTGACCTGCTGACGCATTAGGTTAATCACTGCAGATTCATTGAGACCAAAATTAAATTCAATAGCCTCAAACGGAGTGCGGTCTTCCCAAGCCATCTCGACAATACGAGACAGCTCCGAGACACTGAAGTCCTCAGGAACTCGATTTTTAACTGCAGATTGTGGCATGTATGGTACGACCTGACTGGGTGACTAATTGATGGTACGCACCGCAAAGATCTTTGTATCAGGCCAGATACAACAAAGCCCATCAGCGAGAGATGGCGGGCCGTTATTTACTCTTACTTTAGAGCCTCAAGAGCGCTATCTGGGACTCAAGAACTCATAAGCCCAAATTTCTTCAGCAGTGATAAGTCGCGCTTTACCCCCTCCTCTATGTGGGACTCAATCAAACTGACGCGCTGCTTGGTGAAGTTGTCTGGCACCACTTTTACGGCAACCAGTTTTTTGGGCTTCTCGCTGCCCTCTTTTTTACCCTCAGTTCCACTTTTCTTCTTAGCTAATGACATTCTAATCTCCTTTCAATAGCCTTAGGCTATGCTCTAACCCGAGTCTCAAGCTAAATTGGTCGTACAGCCACTTGTAATAATCTTCTCGACCTGCAGTAAAATAATTCACCTTGTCTGCCTTGACACACAACACATAGGGGTAACTTCTTGATGGCCTATGATAAATAGGGTAGCAGAGAACCGAGCCTTTCTAGCTTTCCTCGAACATATGGTAGTGCTGGTCCACGGTTTTTTCCGCTTCTTTTTGTATATCTGGGATCACCACCACAGATTTTGTCACCACACAGTGCCTCAAAGCACTATCAGGGCAATCGAGTTCGGATATCTCATGCCTTGGAGGCTCACCTCCATGGGTATACCAAGTCAACAGCTCTCCTTCGGGCCCTATTTCTGCCAAACGCACATCAAAACTGACATTGCCGGAGATCTTTTCGAGAAATTTCCATATGGTGTTCACAGTAAAGTAAATTTGCTGATTTGGCTGGGTAATTGATTTGAACACCCGACCGGGATCGCTATTGTCTCTGCTGCTCAAAAACGCCTCGCATTCACCGCCGATACGATCAGATTTAATACCTACAATATCTTCAAACGCCTCTTTTAAAATCAGTGCATCCTCAAGTTTTAGAATACCGCTTTTTTTAGCTATGGCATTGGCGATCTTGGGCAAAAAATTATAGACAGCTAAAAATAGTACCGTACCCAAAAATAGCCATTAACTATAACTTGCAAGCCATTCGATAGATGCAACTGAAAGACTTTGATTAAAAATAGCTGCTACCGGTTCTCTGGTGAAATATAAAAACAGTAAAAACGGGAAAATATTCAGCAGCGCCATTAGGATCACAACCCAGGGGCGATCTATATAGTCGACAAAAGAAAGGAAACGCTGGGTCCATCTTCCGTTTATTTTATGACTTATATTGCTCAAGCAATTTCCTTGTCATTTTTAGCGGCGTTTGCATAAGTATATTCAACCAAACTGCAGTCTGCCGATTATTTTTTATCTATCAGCGAAACCGTTAGCCCTGCTGGCCTGCAGGCCAGCTGCATCGCTTTACAAGTCAACTAATTCCTTTATCCACTGGCGGGATTATGATTTTACAAAAAAACCGGCTATAGTCGTTTGATAAAAAAAAATAACAAACTGTTCCGCACAGCCATAAAACTAAAGATACAGGCTCAAAAAACAGCGGATCAGTGGAGGCACGCAATGGCCACTTACTCAATTGAAGACGCCCAAAAAGGGGCTATTAGCTACAGCGATAAAAAGCGCTATCTGTGGCTGATCTCTGTATTTATGCCTATGTTTCCCCTAATGGGTGTATTTATCTTTTATCGCACCGGCGCCGAATGGACCCTCTGTCTGCCACTCATTATCAACTACAGCATAATGCCACTGCTGGACTGGCTGATTGGCAGTGATGACAACAATCCTCCTGAGGAGTTGGTGCCGCAGCTGGAAGCAGATAAATACTACCGTTACCTGACCTATCTAACTGTGCCACTGCACTTTGTTACCCTGTTTATCTTTGCCTATGTGGTGGGCACCAATGATCTAAGCTGGTGGTCAATTCTGGTGACCGCCATAATTGCAGGCGGCTATAGTGGACTGGGGATCAATACCGCCCACGAACTGGGCCACAAACAAACCGACATTGAGAAACTGCTGGCAAAAATTACTCTAGCGGTACCCGCCTATGGGCACTTCTGTGTGGAGCACAACCGCGGGCATCATGTGCTAGTGGCCACCCCAGATGACCCCGCCAGCTCACGTCTGGGCGAATCCATTTACGCCTTTACTCTGCGTGAGATTCCCGGGACCTTTAAACGTGGGTGGGAACTTGAAAAATCACGCTTACACAAGCAGGGCAAAAGCACCTGGTCAGGCGACAATGATATTTTGCAGTCCTATGCGCTCAGCGCAGTGCTGCAGGGTAGCTTAATCTATACCTTTGGCTGGATTATGCTGCCCTTTTTGGCGGTACACAATTTCTGGGCCTGGTTCCAACTGACTTCAGCCAACTATATAGAGCACTATGGTTTGCTGCGCGACAAAAAAGACAATGGCCGCTATGAGCGCTGTCAGCCACACCATTCCTGGAACGCCAACTATATTATGAGCAACCTGGCGCTATTTCATTTAGAGAGACACTCAGATCATCATGCAAACCCAATCCGTCGCTACCAGAGCCTGCGCAATTTCGATGACATTCCAGAGCTACCTAACGGCTATTACGGCATGTATCTGCTCGCCTATGTGCCCTGGCTATGGTTTTTGGTGATGGACCACCGTGTTCTTGCGCTGCCTCATATCCAAGGGGACCTAGTCAAAGTAAATATCTGTCCGCGCAAACGAGAGCAGATTGTAGCCAAATACGGCTAACACAGAGCCATCAGCAAAGCAGCTGTGACCGCACTCCCTATCTGAGCGGCACATAGCATTTCCAAATATCGTGCTTGATGTTTTTTCAGCACAGTTCGTCCGAATTATTAGTCAGCCAGGCAAATAATGCTCGGAATTAGCAATATTTTGCATTTAGAGGTTGATCCCGACCGCCGTGATCAATAGAGTACTTGGGTTCTGGCTGAGAGGCCCATTTTTAAAGGCCTCAGGACTAGATTCGACACAATAAACATCCGAAAAAATCGGTTTTTTCTTATATTTGAGGGGATAGTATGAATATTAAGCATTGCAAAACCTTACGCCTGGCTGCTGCGGTGGCCGGTGTGGTTTCAACTGGGTTGGCTGAAGCAGCAATTGATGAGATTGTTATTACAGCTAACAAACGAGAGCAGTCACTGCAGGACGTGCCTATCAGCGTGTCTGTAACCAGCGGTGAAACCATCCAGCAATCCAGCATTGTGGATCTTATAGACCTGCAAACTGCAGTGCCCTCTCTGCGTGTAAATCAGCTGCAAAGCTCCGCACAAACCAACTTTATTATCCGTGGCTACGGCAATGGCGCCAACAACCCCGGCATTGAGCCTGCGGTCAGTGTCTATATCGATGGTGTTCCACGTACTCGCTCCGCTTCCTCTCTGGCAGATTTGCCGACTGTAGAGCGTGTCGAGGTGCTGAGCGGCCCACAGTCTACGCTTTTCGGTAAAAATGCCTCCGCCGGAGTTATCAGTGTAACTACCATGCTGCCAGAAGATGAGTTTGGCGGCATGATCGAAGCTACCGCTGGCAACTATGGCTCACAGATTATCAAAGGCACCATTACTGGACCTCTGAGCGATACAGTGTCATATCGTCTGTCTGCCAGCGATAACTCAGCGGATGGCTATGCCACCAACATTACCACAGGCGACAGCATAAACTCCCGCGATCGCAGTGCGATCCGTGGTCAGCTGCTGATCGAGCCCTCGGATGACCTCAGCATTCGCATCATTGCCGATTACAATGAAATCGATGAAGTCTGCTGTGCGGCCAGCTCACTGGCCTACGGTGCTCCTGCCGGTGTTTCCTCAGCTCTGGCCGCTGCTCGCGGCTTTGCCACCACACCTGTGGATCCATGGGCAAGAAACCTCGCCATGAACGAAAATCCAACCAACAAGCTAGAGGGCAAGGGTCTCTCCGTACAGTTTGATTACGATCTGGGCTATGCCACACTGACCTCTATAAGCTCGTTGCGAGAGCAATCTCTAAAGTCTACTTTTGACGCTGACTTCTCGGCGGCTTTATTGGTCGATGAAAATCGCGTTGACTACGACTTTGAGACCTTTACTCAGGAAATACGCCTCACATCGAATGGCGACGGCGACCTGCAGTGGATGGTTGGTGCATTCCACTCCGATGAAGACGTTGAAACCTTCCGCAACGTCACCTTTGGCGAAGATCTGCGATCCTATGCCGACTTTTTGGTGCAAGGTGGCTTTGCCGCCGCTGGCATGTCAGGTAATTTAGATACCGTAGCCACTTCCATGGTTCTGGGGCAGACTATCCAGGCTGAGATTGCGGCCACAGGCAATGTTGCCCTGGCAGGCTTGCTGTCTCCAACCGCAGATCCCGCAGAGGTGGGAGCCTATCTGATGGGTGGCAATATTACTGGCGCCAGCCTGATGCCTAGCATCAACGCGCTGTCTTCTTCCTTCTATGCGCCAGGCACGGGCGATGTGGCTGAGAAATTTACCATGAACGGTGTGGCTACATCGGTCTTTGGTCAATTTGACTACTTCCTCTCTGAGAAGCTGACTGCCACTCTGGGTCTGAACTACACTGAAGACGAAAAGACCGTTGTCTCAGATGTCACAATTATAGATAGCTTCGCCTCTCTGCCTCTGGCTGGAGGACCTTTCAACTCACTGGTGGGCCTGCAATTCTTCCCGGGATTTCCCAACTACCCAAACACGGACGAGTCAGGTATTTTTAAATCCAATGATCTAACCCACACCTTCCGTCTGGCCTATGATCTCAGCGAGACAATGACTGTTTATGCCGGTCATTCAACGGGCTTTAAAGCCGCGTCGGTCAATTTGTCTGTCGATGGTCGCACACCGGGTAACCGCGCTGCAGACCCAGAAGAAGCCACCAGTATAGAGGTAGGCCTCAAGGCTGTGTTCGACAATGGTTATTTCAATATCGCCTACTTCGAGCAGTCTATCGAAGGCTTCCAGTCCAATGTCTTCTCTGGAACAGGGTTTAACCTGGAAAATGCCGGTAAAGAAACCCACAAAGGCGTTGAGTTTGACGGTATGTTTGCCCTATCGGAGAACCTGGTTTTGGGACTATCTGGTATAGCCATTGATCCAGTCTATGACTCATTTGTAAACGGAACCTGCGATACTACAGGCCTGGCCGAAGCTCGATATCAATGTGCTCCAGGTGCGCAAACTGTTGATCTCAGTGGTTTGCAGCCTGCTGGCGTCCATGAGTTAAGTGTCAACGCTAATGCCGTCTATTCATTTGTTCTTGCAGGTGGCGTGGAGGGTTTCTTCCGCGTGGAATATGTACATGAGAAAGACATCAACATTGCTGACTTGATTCCATTTAGCCTGGCTAGCCGTGGCACAGACAACCTCAATGCCAGCCTCGGCTTTAGCAGTGCCAATGGCGGCTGGGACGCCATGCTCTGGGGTCGTAACCTGACTGACCACGAGAGTTTGATCTCGGCATTCCCCACCACTGCATCACCCGGTAGTTTCAGTGGTTATCCAAATGCACCACGCACCTATGGTTTAACAGTGCGCAAGAACTTCTAAGCAGCACTGCCAAATGGTAAAAAGGGGTGGCTTTCTACAAGCCACCCCTTTTTTTATCTGTCGCCTAGAGTTCTAACTGTTGTTTCACTCTGGCAAACCCTGCAAGGGCAAACTCTAAATCCTCTCGATTGAAAGCGGCTGACATCTGGGTGCGGATTCGCGCACGATCCGGGGCAACCACTGGGTAGGAAAAGGCCACCACATAGACCCCCTGATTTAACATTTCCGCAGCAAACCGCGCGGCAAGACTAGCATCGCCCAGCATAATTGGCACTATAGGGTGCTCACCGGGCAAAAGCTCAAAACCCAACTGTTCAAGACCATGCCTAAAGAATTGGGTATTTTTCTGCAGCTGCTCTCTTAGCTCAGCTGAGTTAGCAGCCAGCTCCAAGGCCTTGATAGCGCCCGCCGCCACTGGCGGCGCTAGGGTGTTAGAAAAAAGATAGGGGCGCGAACTCTGCCCCAACAGCTCTACTATCTCTGCACGCGCACTGGTAAAACCACCGCTGCCACCGCCCAGAGCCTTGCCCAATGTGCCGGTAATAATATCAACCCTGCCCATGCAGTCTCGGTATTCGTGGGTACCACGGCCATTGGCACCAATAAAACCGGTGGCATGGCAGTCGTCAAAATGCACCAGGGCCTGGTATTTATCGGCAAGATCACAGATTTCATCCAGCCGGGCAATACTGCCATCCATAGAGAATACGCCATCAGTGGTAATCAGCTTAAATCTGGCGCCAGCGGCCTGTGCCGCCTGCAGCTGAGCCTCCAGGTCGGCCATATCATTATTGCGGTAGCGGTAACGGCTAGCCTTGCACAGACGCACACCATCAATAATGCTGGCATGGTTCAGCTCGTCACTGATCACTGCATCCTCAGCGCCCAGTAGAGTTTCAAACAGGCCAGCGTTGGCATCAAAGCAGGAGGGGTAGAGTATGGTATCCGGCATAGCTAAAAACTGGCTGAGCCTCTGTTCCAATTGCTTGTGTACTGCCTGGGTACCGCAGATAAAGCGCACCGAGGCCATGCCATAACCCCATTCCTCAAGCCCTCTTGCTGCGGCAGCATTGACCTCTGGGTTCTGAGCCAGACCCAGGTAATTATTGGCACAGAGATTGAGTAGCTCATCGCCAGAGCCGATGCGCACATGGGTTCCCTGAGGGCTGGTAATCAGCCGTTCAGATTTATATAAACCAGCCTCTTCAATGGCTTTTAGCTGGCCACTCACATGCTGTTGGAATCTGTCGTACATCACCTACCCTCCCAATTACTGCCAATTAAGAATGACTTTACTGGCTTCCCCGGCATTCATAGCATCAAAACCCTTTTAAAAATCTTCAAACCCCAGTCGGTGGCTGATCACCGGGGATATATCAAGCCCAGATTCCACCAACACAGACATCTTGTACCAGGTCTCGTACATTTCACGCCCATATATACCCTTAATGGTCAGCATATTAAAAATCACCTGACTCCAGTCAATGGCCATTTCCTCACGGGGAATACCAAGCATCGCTACCTTACCCCCATGGCACATATTGGCCAGTAGATCGTTAAAGCCCGCAGGGCTTCCCGACATTTCCAGACCCACATCAAAACCCTCTGAGAGCCGCAGTTTACGCTGCACATCGGCCAGGTTTTCATGGCGCACATCTACTCCACAGCTGGCTCCCAGAGATTGGGCCAGCGCCAGGCGCTGGGGATTAATATCTGTAATCACTACATGCCTGGCACCGGCATGTCTGCACACAGCGGCAGCCATGGCCCCTATGGGTCCGGCTCCGGTAATCAGCACATCTTCGCCGAGCAGGTCATACTGCAGTGCGGTGTGAACCGCATTGCCCAAGGGGTCAAACAATGCCGCCACATCCAGGTCTATGCCCGGCCTGTGCTCCCAAACATTGGACATGGGTAGAGCCAGATACTCAGCAAACGCCCCTAATCTATCCACACCTACACCGCTGGTCTGAGCGCAGAGATGGCGTCGCCCCGCCAGACAGTTGCGGCAGCGGCCGCAGACCACGTGCCCCTCGCCAGAGACAATTTGGCCAGGGGTAAAATCATTGACATTAGAGCCCACATCGACGATTTCTCCGACAAACTCATGGCCCACCACCATGGGCACAGGAATGGTCGACTGCGCCCAGCTATCCCAGTTATAGATATGCATATCTGTGCCACAGATGGCAGTGCGATTTATTTTGATCAACACATCATTGATACCTATCTCAGGCACAGGCGCATCTTCAAGCCAGAGTCCCTTTTCCGACTTTCTTTTTACCAGCGCTTTCATCTTGGCATTTGCCTCGCAGTTGTTTACTATAAAAGAACTTATTCCATTATCGTAGACATGCATTTTCCTTTATGCAAGATTAATTTCCTGTATAAGAGATGCTAAATGAGACCTGGCGCAATGACAGATACAGACAAAAGTACCGGCCAAGCTATGGGCAACCGGGTAATTGAGCTGCGGAAAAAGCATAAGCTCACACTGGATCAGCTGGCCTCGTCCTCAGGCGTGAGCCGCTCTATGCTTAGTCAGATTGAGCGAGGCCAGGCCAACCCAACACTCACCGTCACCTTTCGCATAGCTCAGGCATTCAATATGAGCATTGGCGAGCTTGTAGATCAGCCCTGGGCATCGTCCACCATAGAGGTGGTTCATGGGGAGGATAAAAGCAACCTGTTTCGCTCGGATAAGGAATGCCAGATTCGCACTCTCTCCCCGCTGCATAAAGAAAAGAATATTGAGTTTTACGAGCTTAAAATTGCGCCAAATTCCAGCCTGGTCAGTGCTCCTCACTACCAGGGGACAAAGGAGCTGCTAACTATCACCAGGGGCAGAGCAAGATTGATTTCCGGGGATAGTAGCACGGAACTCTCTGAGGGAGATTCTGCACATTACCGGGGCGATCTAAACCACAGTATTGCCAATGCAGGTGATACCGAGCTAGTCTGCTACCTGGTAGTAACCAGTTAGCTGCACGGTGCTTTTCTGTAACAGTAGGCATGGTTTATTAGCCTGGAAATAGACTAAAAATAATAAATATGGGGTACAAAAATGGCGCTTAAGAGTATCGCCTTTGACAGCGGGGCAGATGGCAACCATTACTATCATCAGTGGCAACCTGAAAAACCTGTAGCCTGGCTGCATATTATGCACGGCATGTCAGAACACAGTGCCCGCTACGCCGATTTGACCCAGTATCTTAATCAACAGGGCATTATGGTGACTGCTGGCGATCACCGCGGCCACGGACGCACCGGTGAGGCTATGAATAGCCTCTATCATATGGGCGACAGTGACAGCTGGAGTCAAATGGTAGATGACCAGTGGCAGCTGATTAACCACTTGGCGGGCCAGCAGCATATACCTCTTATTATTATGGGTCATAGCATGGGGTCATTTATGGCGACCCGGTTTTGTCAGCAATATGGTCAGCAGCTGCGCCAGCTGAGCACCCCTCTGGTGGGTCTAGTTCTATCTGGATCAAACTATGATTCTCCGAGTGCTTTTAAAATCGCTGCCGGACTGGCTTGGATAGAACGCGCACGAGTTGGCGCAAGCAATACCAGCAACCTGCTTGAACAGCTATCCTTTGGTTCATTTAATCGCGCCTTTAAACCTACCCGCACCGAAAAGGACTGGCTATGCTCAGACAATGATATGGTGGACAGCTATATTGCTGATCCCTGGTGCGGCGGCGCTATCAGCACTCAGTCCTGGTATGACTTTCTCAATGGCTTGGCTCAGCTTTCGCAACCAAAGGCCATGGCTCAAATTGATTCAGCACTGCCAGTTTATCTATTTGCTGGAGACCTGGATCCTGTCGGTGCCAATGGCAAAGGCGTAGAAAAGCTGCGGCAAGCATTGTTAGCTGCCGGTTTAGCTCAGGTGGATATGCAGCTGTATCAAGATGGCCGCCATGAAATGCTCAACGAGCACAATAGGCAGCAGGTCTATGCAGATTTATACCGTTGGATTAATGCCAGGTTGCAACAGTAATTATTTGGTAATCATAAAGCGCTCGATGGCCCCAGACTTGTCGCCGAGTCTCTCCCTCTTTACATGGATTTTTTCACCATAATAAGAGGCACAGCCCTGAATTAAACCTTCGACCACATCACCGAGACAGCGCGGTGACTGGTAGAGTAATTCTAGTTTATGTTCATCAACTTTGGTGCATTCAAACTTTGGCGGTCGAGCACCTGGATAAAGAGTCTTAACTTCTTCATGGATAAAGCTATCAACTTTTTCCAGCAGCGCAAAAGAAGAGTCAAGCCCCTTAAATAGCTGAGGATAGGCGGCAATAAATTTGGCAAAGTGATACATCCCAAAGCTCTTGGTCAGACTAGCAACAGTCACCTCGCTCTGCTTGCTCAGCGCCACTACCAGGGCAACCAATTCGGTGTGGTCATAGTCCCCTGCAGAGAGATATATACCGCCATTCTCAGGTGCGACTTCAGCGAGAACAGCATCCACTACCCCCTGGCCGTATTGATTCTCCACCAGGTCCAAAAACGAAATAAACAACATGCCCTTCATTAAACTCTCCACCGCAAACCTAGTTAAGCCTGGTATTTAACTTAGCTTACAAACAGCCAATAATCTGCCCGTGCCAGCAAATTATTCACTATCTGATAAATGGGAGTGCATGGGATCGCCGCCCGTTTAGAAAGAACTAACGTCCTTCCACACACTATCGGCTGTATATTCCAGAGAAACGACAAACTCATGAGCAGCCCAGTTCTCAATCATGCTCAGCAAATATTTGCCGTCGGCCTTTTTATAAAGATGATATCTCTGGCCCACTCGCGGCACAAAGTTGTAGGAAGCACTGTACACCAGCTCATTGAGCTCAGCGAGACGACGTATGGCATCGTATTCCCGGTTTAACAGGTCGACGGCGTTTTCAAAGTAGTTTTTGGTGAGCGAGCCTCGCTCGGAGAGAAATAGTGCTGTATCTGGCAGAGTAATCGCCGGAGCACTAGAGCTGGTACCATAGGGTAACAGGGCTTTTTTGGAGGACATTTTATCGGCCCAGAAGGTTTATTTTATTTCTTTGTTTACGTTGCAACTGAAATTTTGGACTAGCCTGGCGCTTTACGCTCAAATCCGCCGTTCCGCCGGTTAAATAAAAAAGGCCACCTAAAAGGTGGCCTTTTTTATTTAATTGGTCGGGACGGCAGGATTTGAACCTGCGACCACTACACCCCCAGTGTAGTGCGCTACCAGGCTGCGCTACGCCCCGATTCGTGAGCCGCAATCATACAGATCGGGCTTTTTAATGCAACAGTTTTGGATAAAGTTAACTGGTTCCGAGTCAGTCTTGACCCAGCGCCTCTAATAGGTCTTCTAATTCAGATATGGTCTGATCTAGAAGCTGTTTGTAAGGGGTCTGTTCCTGCTTAGTAGATTCGCCTTCCAGCTTCTGTCTAGCGCCACCAATGGTAAAGCCATGTTCGTACAGCAATGAGCGAATCTGACGGATAAGTACCACGTCCTGACGCTGGTAGTAGCGGCGATTGCCACGGCGTTTAACCGGGCTCAGGCTGGGGAATTCTTGCTCCCAGTAACGCAATACATGAGGCTTAACTGCACAGAGTTCGCTGACTTCACCAATGGTGAAATAACGCTTGCCGGGAATAGTTGGCAGCTCGTTGTTGTTACTTGGTTCCAGCATAGGTCTCTACTCTTGCCTTGAGCTTCTGCCCGGGCTTGAAGGTCACCACTCGTCGCGCCGAAATAGGAATGTCTTCACCGGTTTTCGGGTTTCGCCCTGGTCTGCTGCTTTTATCGCGCAATTCAAAGTTACCAAAACCGGATAGCTTCACCTGATCGTTGCTTTCCAGCGCAGCACAGATTTCGCTGTAAAACATTTCGACAATTTCCTTGGCCTCTCTTTTATTGAGACCCAGCTCGTCGAATAGCATTTCCGCTAAATCAGCTTTAGTTAACGCACCCATTTACCAGTACCTAAATTCAGACTCTAAGTTCGATCAACAAACTGATCAGCCCCTGAGTTCAGCCTTAAATTTAATTCCGAGTTCACTTACCACCCGGTCTATCGCAAGATTGATTTCTTCGTCGGTAAGAGTGCGCGAACTGTGCTGAAACGTCAAGCCCAGTGCAACACTTTTTCCTTTGTTTTCAACATCTTTGCTGTGATACACGTCAAACAACTTTAAATTAATGAGCTGGTCGCCTGCAACAGCTTTAGCCAGATTCAGCAGATCGCCCGCCTGCACAGAATTGTCGACAAAAAACGCCAAATCACGTCTAACTTCGGGGAACTTGCTTACTTCTTCAAACTTTGGCAGCTTACTTGCAACAATTTTATCTACATTTACATGAAACAGATAAACTGCTGTGGGAATACCCAACTCTGCCTGAATTTTGGGGTGTAACTGACCCACCCATCCCACTGTCTCACCCCGACGAATCACAGCTGCGGACTGTCCCGGATGCAGAGCAGCGTGCTGCTGGGCCTCAAATTCAAACTCGGCTCCCAATCCTGTGTAATCCAATAGACCTTCAAGATCGCCCTTTATATCGTAGAAATCGACTTTTTCTTTAGTCGCAGTCCAGCCAGTGGGCGTGCGCGAACCGCAGATCAAACCGGCCAGCGCCATATCTTGCTCAAGACCCAGCACCGATGCTTTATCTTTGTTACCTGCAGGCACAAAGCACTGCCCTGCCTCAAAAATCCGTACCCGGCTCTGCTGCCGATTGAGATTGTGTACAGCGGTGGTTAACAGCCCAGCCCAGAGGCTTGTTCGCATAACCGACATATCTGCAGAAATTGGATTGGCCAGTGACACTGGTGTTATCTGCGGATCGATCTGCTTCTGAATGCCAGGTTCAACAAAGCTATAAGTCACAGTTTCCTGATAGCCCCGAGCAACCAGATGGTTCCTAAATGCGGGCAATCCCAGAATGGTTTCTGGATCGGCCTGAAGCTCAAGCGCCATTGAGGGCGTCGAGGTGGGCAGCTTGTTATACCCGTAGATGCGTGCCACTTCTTCAATCAGATCCTGTTCAATCTGCAGATCAAAACGCCAGCTAGGCGCTTTCCAGGTTGAGCTGGAGGCATCTCGCTCCATCAGCTCAAGGCCCAGACGCTGCAACATATCATCTACATCGGCGGGCTCAATTGAGACTCCTAGCTGCTGAGTTAAGCGAGCATCGCGCAAGCTGATGGTGGCGGGCACTGGCAGATGGGGCTCAGACTCAGTCACTGATACAGGTCCAGCGCTGCCTCCACATATCTCCAGCATCAGTGCAGTAGCGCGCTCAATGGCTGCTACTTGCAACTGTGCATCCACACCGCGCTCGAAGCGATGAGAAGAATCTGTGTGCTTACCATAGTTGCGTGCCTTGCCGGCAATCGCCAGAGGGTTAAACCAGGCACTTTCAAATAATATATCTTGGGTGCTGTCGGCAACAGCGGACTCATCGCCCCCCATAATGCCAGCCATGGCCAGGGCCTTGGACTTATCTGCAATCACCAGGGTCTCTGCGTCCACAACAACCTCAGACTCATCTAGCAACTTGAGCTTTTCGCCCTCGCCCATGCGCACAATTATCTCGCGGTCGATCTTGGACAAATCAAAGGCATGCATTGGCTGGCCAAGTTCGAGAAGCACATAGTTAGTCACATCAACAGCAGGCCCCAGAGAGCGCACGCCGCTGCGACGGAGCCTCTCTTGCATCCACTGAGGAGTTTGCTGAGACAGATCTACTCCGCGTATCACGCGGCCCACATAGCGCGCACAGGAATCTGGCGCAGCTAGGCTAACAGGCACAATATCGTCAATTGTCGCGGCCACAGGAGCACAGTTCTGCTCTGTTACCTGAGCCCGATTGAGTACACCCACTTCCCGGGCTAAACCCCGAATACTCAGGCAGTCACCGCGATTAGGTGTCAGATCAACCTCAATAATATGGTCATCCAGATCCAGATAGTCGATTAGATCGGCACCTACAGAAGCTTCCGCGGGAAGCTCCCAGAGTCCAGCATCATCATCACCCAGCTCTAATTCTGTCTGCGCGCAAAGCATGCCAAAGGATTCAACACCGCGCAGCTTGGCTTTTTTGATTTTGAAATCGCCGGGGAGTTTTGCACCCACAGTTGCGAAGGGCACCTTGATACCAGCGCGGGCATTGGGCGCACCGCAAACCACCTGGGCCGTTTCGCCGCCACCAGCCACCTGACACACGCGCAGCTTGTCAGCGTCTGGATGCTGCTCTACAGAGAGTATTTCACCCACAACCACACCACTGATTGACGGTGCAGCGGGATCCACTGCATCCACTTCCAGACCGGCCATGGTTACCTGAGCCACCAGATCTTCTGTGCTGATCGATGGATTGACTGATTGTCGCAACCAGGATTCACTAAATTTCATTATTCACCCCAGCCTAGAATTGTTTGAGAAAGCGCAGATCATTTTCGAAAAACAGACGCAGATCATTAACGCCATAGCGCAGCATAGCCAGACGCTCAACACCCATACCAAAGGCAAAGCCAGTGTACTGGTCTGTATCCACATTACAGCTTGCAAATACATTGGGGTGCACCATGCCGCAACCCATAACCTCTAGCCAGCCAGTGTGACTGCACACACGGCAGCCTTCGCCACCGCAGTTGGTGCACTGAATGTCCACCTCGGCGCTGGGCTCAGTAAAGGGAAAATAGGAGGGCCTAAAGCGTACAGGCAAATCTGCCTCAAAAAACGCCTTTAAGAACTGGTCGATTACACCTTTAAGGTCCGCAAAGCTAATATCTTTGTCCACCACCAACCCCTCAACCTGATGAAACATCGGCGTGTGGGTTAAGTCGGAATCACAGCGATACACCCTACCTGGGCAGATTATGCGGATCGGAGGCTGCTGGCTCTCCATAGTGCGCACCTGCACTGGAGAGGTATGGGTGCGCAGTACTGTGCTGGGATCTATATAAAAAGTATCGTGCATGGCACGAGCCGGGTGGTGTCCAGGGATATTTAGGGCTTCAAAGTTATGATAGTCGTCCTCAATCTCTGGACCAGTCTCAACATCGTAGCCAATGCGTGTAAAGAAAGCCTCGATACGCTCCATGGTGCGGGTAACTGGATGCAAGCCCCCCGCCTCTTCACCGCGGCCTGGCAATGTGACGTCTATGGTTTCATTGGCCAGCTGAGTATCCAATGCCGCCGATTCAAGCTCAGATTTTTTGTTGTTAATCTGCTCCTGCAGCGCCTGCTTGACCTCGTTGATTTTGGCGCCTGCCGCCGGGCGCTCTTCATTGGATAGAGCTCCCAGACCTTTTAGCAGCCCAGTGAGCCTGCCCTTTTTACCCAGGTAGTCGACTCGCAGTACGTCCAGCGCCGATAAATCTGTCGCCGCGTCAATCGCGCCTCCAGCTTCACTGGCAATCTGTTCCAGTTCAATCATTGTGATTCACCACATAACCCGATGTTGTATCTTATTACTGATAAAAAAATAGGGAAAGAGCCCTGGCCCCTTCCCTATTCGATTAGCTGTTTATCAATCTGCTGTTTAGGCAGCTTAATTCAGCTGTTAACTCAACTGTCTCTTAAGCTAGGGCGGCTTTGGCTTGGTTTACTACCGCACCAAAAGCAGCTTTATCATGCACAGCCAGATCAGCCAGTACTCGGCGATCCAGTGCGATACCGGCCTTGTTGAGACCATTGATCAGACGGCTGTAGGACAAACCTTCAACACGTGACTGAGCATTGATACGAGCAATCCACAGTCTGCGGAAGGTACGCTTCTTTACGCGACGGTCACGGTAAGCATATTGACCCGCTTTAGTCACTGCCTGAACAGCTACACGATAGACGCGGCTGCGCGCTCCGTAGTAACCCTTTGCTTGCTTTAAGACTTTCTTGTGTCGACGACCAGCTTCAACACCACGTTTTACTCTAGGCATATTATTCTCCTACCAAAAATTAGTTATGGGACTTAAACGTTGCGCAACATGCGATCGACGCGAGGCTTATCTGCAGCATTAAGAATGCTGGTGCCACGCAGCTGACGCTTGCGCTTGGTAGTCATCTTGGTGAGGATATGGCTTTTGTGCTGGTGCTTGTGCTTATAGCCTGCGGCCGTCTTTTTGAAGCGTTTTGCAGCTCCACTATGTACTTTAGCTTTTGGCATTTCTGTTCTCCAATAATTAGAGGTTTATAAAATCAACAAGAGACGCCCGGACAGCCTGCCAAAAACAATGGCTGAGCGCGGGTCGCGCTATGTACTTCCTGTTGCTACTTCGAGTTACTACTTTCTGCGATGTTACTTTTTCTTACTTCGGGGCGCCAAAACCATAGTCATTTGGCGTCCTTCCATCTTTGGATACTGCTCAACCTGAGCCAGCTCCTCCAGATCTGCTTCAACTCGCTTCATCATATCCATGCCGAGTTGTTGGTGAGCCATTTCACGGCCGCGAAAACGCAGTGTAATCTTGGCCTTGTCACCGTTCTCCAGAAACCGAACCAAATTGCGCAACTTGATTTGATAGTCGCCTTCATCAGTTCCCGGCCGAAACTTCATCTCTTTAACTTGAGTCTGTTTCTGCTTTTTCTTCTGCAGAGCTACTTTCTTCTTTATATCAAAGACATGCTTGCCGTAATCCATGATCTTACAGACTGGAGGCTGGGCATCCGGAGATATCTCTACCAGATCCAGTGTCTCTTTCTGCGCTGCTTCCATAGCCTCAGCTAAGGGCACTACGCCAACCTGAGAGCCATTAGAGGCAACCAATCTAACTTCGGGGGCGGTGATATCTTCGTTAAGACGCGCCCGCTTGCTGTCTTTTTTAATAAACTTTACTCCGCTCGTTCTATTCAGTACGCCCGCGCTTGTCGGCCTCTGATGAAAACAGGGCGCAAACCTCGTCTAGAGGCAGGCTACCGAGGTCGTTTCCATCTCTGGTTCGAACCGCAACAGTGCGTGATTCTTTCTCTTTGTCACCGACTACAAGCAGGTAGGGAACCCGTTGCATCGAATGACCGCGGATTTTAAAGCCGATCTTCTCGTTTCTCAAGTCACAAATGGCCCTAAATCCTTTATTTTGCAATGATTTAGCGACTTCTTGAGCATAATCAGCCTGAGAATCGGTAATATTCATTACCGCGACCTGTTCTGGCGCCAACCAGAAGGGAAATGCCCCCTCGTACTGTTCGATCAAAATACCGATAAATCGCTCAAAGGAACCCAGCAGTGCACGGTGCAACATCACCGGCACTTTGCGCGAACCATCTTCGGCTACATACTGAGCCTCCAGACGCCCGGGCATGGAAAAGTCCACTTGCATGGTGCCGCACTGCCAGACGCGACCAATACAATCTTTGAGAGAAAACTCGATTTTAGGACCGTAGAAAGCGCCCTCTCCAGGCAACTCTTGCCAGGGCAGGCCCTTGGCATCAAGCGCCTGACCCAGGGCCTCCTCTGCACGGTCCCAGTCCTGGTCAGACCCCACACGCTGCTCTGGACGGGTCGACAGACGGTAGATTATTTCGGTAAATCCAAAGTCTGCATAGACCTCGTGAAGAAAATCGATAAACTCCGCCACCTCCGACTGAATCTGATCTTCAGTACAGAAAATATGGCCATCGTCCTGAGTAAATGAGCGCACACGCATAATGCCGTGCAATGAACCAGAGGGCTCATTTCTGTGACAGGAACCAAACTCAGCCAGCCTCAAGGGCAAGTCTCTGTAGCTTTTCAGGCCCTGATTAAACACCTGCACATGGCAGGGGCAGTTCATGGGCTTGATGGCATAATTGCGGTCTTCTGTGGTAACGGTAAACATATCGTCACCAAACTTATCCGCATGGCCAGACTTCTCCCAGAGACTAAAGTCGACCACCTGTGGTGTTTTAATTTCATGATAACCGCGCTCAATCTGCCTATCGCGCATAAAGCCTTCTACAGTCTTGTAGATAGCCCAGCCCTTCTGGTGCCAGAACACCGAGCCCGGAGCCTCTTCCTGCATATGATATAGATCCAGCTTTTTACCAATCTTACGGTGGTCGCGCTTCTCCGCTTCAGCCAGGCGATTAATATAGGCCTTAAGCTCTTTTTTATTGGTCCAGGCAGTGCCGTAAATACGCTGCAGCATTTCATTATTACTGTCGCCACGCCAATAGGCGCCCGCCACCTTGGTCAACTTAAACGCGGGTAGTTTTGCCGTAGAGGGCACATGGGGGCCACGGCAGAGATCGATAAAATCTCCCTGACGATACAGGCCAATTGGCTCACCGGCGGGAATACTGGCAATAATCTCAGCCTTGTATTCCTCACCCATCTCTCGGAAAAACGCCACTGCCTCGTCGCGATCCCATTCCTCACGGGCAATGCTATGGTCGGCCTTAACCAGCTCAGTCATGCGCGCCTCAATAGCCTCCAGATCTTCCGGAGTAAAGGTGCGCTCAAAGGCAAAGTCATAGTAAAAGCCATCTTCAATCACAGGGCCGATGGTCACCTGAGCCGAAGGAAACAGCTGCTTCACTGCCATGGCCAGCAGGTGAGCTGAGGAGTGGCGAATAATATCCAGCGCCTCATCAGAGCGATCGGTAACAATCGCCAGACTCGCGTCGTCGCTCATCACATAGGAGGAATCAACAACCTCGCCATTGACCACGCCGGCCAGGGTGGCTTTGGCCAGACCAGCACCAATATCGGCGGCAACATCGGCCACAGAAACAGGATTATCAAAAACGCGTTGGGAACCATCGGGCAGGGTAATTGCGGGCATAGTGCTTTCCTTTTTCAGTGGTGACCCATACCAGGGGCCACATGAGTTAAATTATTAAGCGCGCATTCTACCCTGACTAGGCTTGGATACAAGCCTATTCAAGGCATGAATTGAGTTATAATGCGGCCACCCAATCAACTCAGATCAGTTTATGAAAATCTATGTCGACGCCGACGCCTGCCCCACAGTAATCAAAGAGATCCTCTATCGAGTCTCTCAACGCACTGGTATTGAGGTGATACTGGTAGCTAATCAGGCATTGTCTACACCGAGGATTCCCACTGTGCGCAGTATTCAGGTGAGTCAGGGATTTGATGTGGCGGATAACCATATTGTTGAGCTGGTGGAAAAAAATGATCTGGTGATTACGGCAGATATTCCTCTGGCCGCGGAAGTAATCGACAAAGAAGGTAAGGCGCTAAACCCGCGCGGGGAGCTGTATACCAAGGCTAATATCCGTGCCCGACTGAATATGCGGGATTTTATGGACAGTATGCGCAATAGCGCTGTGCAGGTGGGTGGCGGGCCTCCACCCCTGTCCCACCGGGATCGCATGGAGTTTGCCAATGCGCTGGATAAGTATGTGGCCCAGTTTGGTGGCTAGCCTGCAGACTCAAGCATTCGGGCAATTTGCGCCGCGGTAAAAGGCCAGCCCTTTTCCCTGCCGTCGGGCAGAGCCACCACTGGAATACGAATACCATAGCGTTGCCCGAGGTCTTCACTGTCCTGAATATTCACTTCGACCAGCTCCCAGCCTTCCTGCGATATTAGCGGATAGAGAATGGCTTTGGCCTGCTCGCAGAGATGGCAGTTGGGGCCGGTGAAGACTGTTAGTCGCTTATCCAAAACTGCTGCGCCTGGTGATTCTCCATACATTGTGAATGCGCGGATTGCGCTCAAAGTCCATATCCAAGGTCTGTGGGGTAATATTTTCACAGTCAAACTGACGCAGTGTCAGCTCATCCATTTTAAACTTGCGGAAGTTATTAGAGAAAATCAGCACGCCATTGGGGGCCAGTTTGGCCATAGCGTTACGAATCATATCGCCATGGTCGCGCTGTATATCGAGCACCGAGTCCATTTTTTTGGAGTTCGAGAAGGTGGGTGGATCCAGGAAGATAACATCAAACAGCTCGCCCTCCTCTTCTAGCCATTTCAAACAGTCGGCACGCAGCAACTGGTGCTTGCTGGCACTCATGCTATTTAATTCAAAGTTGCGTCCGGCCCAATCCAGATAGGTATTGGACATATCAATGCTCAATGAGGTTTTAGCTCCCGCCAGAGCGGCCTGCACTGAGGCAGCGGCGGTATAACAGAACAGATTAAGAAAGCGCTTACCTTTAACCAGATCGCCAATCATCGCCCGCACCGGTCGGTGATCGAGAAATAGCCCGGTATCCAAATAGTCGGAGAGATTAATCTCAAAGCGCCCAGATCCCTCGATCACCTCAATAATATCGCTGGCACCTTCAGCATTGCGCTGATACTGGCTGTCACCCTTCTGGCGGCGACGTTCGTTGTAATGGGTTTTACCGCGGTAATTGGCAGAGAATTCTTTAACCGCCTGCTTTACCTCAGCAAAGCGCTCGCGCGCAACCTTCTCTGATATAGACGCTGGAGGGGCATATTCCTGCACATAAACAGACTGATCATAGATATCTACCGCCACGGCATATTCGGGAATATCGGCATCGTAGAGTCGGTAGCAACTAATATTGGATTTCTTGCGCCAACTCTCCAGTCGGCGCTGATTTTTCTTTAGCCGATTAAGCACCATTCGCGCGCCCTCGGTCAGCTTCTGAGCTGGTGCCGGGGTACTTAATCGCTCGGCAATCCGTGCTGACTTTGAGGTCATATCGGTAAATACCAGCAACTTGCAGGGAATGGTGCCGTTATACAGACTGTACTGCTTGCTGGGGCTGAGATCAGTTGCACGACCCAGATCCACATTGCCGGTAAAGATAGCCGCTTTCCAGCCGGCAAAGTTCTTTTGCAGCACTGTGCCAAGTTTTTGATACAGGGGAATCAGCTCATCAATCTCACCCAAACGCTCGCCATAGGGAGGGTTGGTCAGCAGCAAACCAGTCTCTGCTGTGGGTTTGCCAAACTGATCTATGGGTTTATGTGCCAGGCGGATATGTTCATCCAACCCAGCGTTCTCTATATTTTGAGTGGTAAATTCCAGCACCCGGGGGTTGGCATCATAGCCGCGAATATCCAGCTCAAGCTTTTCCAGCCCGGCGGTTTTGCGCTCTTGCGCCTCTATTACCAAAGAGTCCCACAGTGCCTGATCATGTTGCAGCCAGTAGTGGAAACCAAAGTGACCGCGCAAAATGCCCGGGGCAATATCTGCCGCCATCATGGCCCCTTCAATAATCAGGGTGCCACTGCCGCACATGGGGTCCAACAATGCGCCGCCCTCAGCGGCAATCGCTGGCCAGCCAGCTCGCAATAACAGCGCCACAGCCAGATTTTCTTTGATAGGCGCACTGCCCTGGCCACTTCGATAGCCCCTGCGGTGCAGGCTCTCACCAGAAATATCCAGGGATAGAGTGACTCGCCCCTTATGCTGGCGTACCTGAATACGAATATCCGGATTCTTGGTATCCACATCAGGGCGCTCGCCCTCAACTCGACGAATGCGATCCACTACCGCATCCTTAACCCGCTGAGAACCATACATGGTGTTGTCGATATGACGAGAGGTACCTATAAAATCGATAGCAATACTCTGAGAGGCAGTAAAGTGGCTCTCCCAGGCAATATCGTTGCACTGTTGATATAGATCATCTGCGCTATTGAGCATAAAGCTATGCAATGGCAGCAGAATGCGATTGGCCAGCCTTGACCAGAGACAGGCGCGATAGGCCAGCTCCAGAGAGCCCTCGAAATGCACAGCGGCCACGGTTTCCTTGACTCCACTGGCCCCCAGCCCCTGTAGCTCATTAGCCAGCAGCAGCTCCAACCCCTTGGGACAGGTAGCCAACCATGACTGATCATCTAATCCAACACTCACAAATATGACCCTTTCATTACTTCTAGGAATAAAGCGCAGCCTATATAGACAAACAAAATCTTCGACAGGATCAGTAGATTTTGGTCAACTGGACTAAGCGCAAAACGGCGCTCATTCTATCGCTCTTTACACAATTTTGTTTGATAAAAACTGCTCGAGGCAGATTTTATAAGCTGAAAAGCAGTTTCCTAAATAAACCCTTAGGAGATGATGTGAAAAAACATAAAAGAAATCAGGACCACCGGTCGTACGTAAAAGGTTATCAGGCCGCGATTCAAGAACGTTCATTGGCAACATGCCCCTATCAAGAACAATCGATTATGGCGTATCACTGGTCAAGAGGTTGGCGCGAGGGACGCGAGGATTACTGGAATGGATTTAATCAGGCTTCTTTCCAGCAAAAGGCTGCTAATTTATAGAGAGGCTCTCTCAACAAGCAGGCAGCCACAATCGGTTAGAAATTGGTTAGAAAGCACTTAAAACTAACTAAAAAGCACATACAGAAACAAACAGACTATCAGACTTAAGCGGAAATTTATTCCGCTTCCGGCTCACAGACAAAAGAACTTGATGGGCCACCAAAAAGGCCGCAACTCATGTGAAGTTGCGGCCTTTTTTCTGCTCTGGCTGTATTTCTCTTTACTGCTGTAAGCACCTACTGCTCTGCAGCCTCCACCGACGCCTCTACTAGATCCAGCAGCTCTCTGAGGGCCACAGAAATCATCGCAAAGTCTGGAGCTGCACTGCGGCGTAAATCCCCGACCATTGATTGCCAGCGATCAACCAGCGGTTGCTGCTGAATCAGCCAATCCTCAACCACCGATTGAATATCGCTGCTATGCAGAGACAGCAAACAGGCAGTTAAACGTCGACGCTGACTTTCCAAATCGTCCACATAGGACTCTCGAGCCAGATCTTGCCAGCGGTTTTGCGGCTGCAGATCAATAATCTGGGCCATAAACCAGTCCAGAGATAGCTTTTCACCCAGAGTAAAGTACAGCTGGGCCGTCTGTTCTACGGCTGTATCCTGCTTGAGGGCAGTATCCACAATACCCAGACTTAAAAATACGCTGTCAGAAGCGGCCAACCGGGCGGCTAACTTGGGCTCCACGGAGCGGTCGATCAACCGATCTTTTTCTATGCCCCAAAGCGCCACCCACTCTTCTTGCTCTCGCTTGGGCATATGTTCAATCACCGCCAGCATGGGCTCGGCAAACTGTTTGATAGTCGCGCTACAGTCCAAATTGAGCCTGCGGTTGCGCAAAAACCATCTGGTTGTTCTGCGCACCAGACGAATCAGCATATGTAGCAGATCCAGCTGCACATCGGCGACTAAATTATTATCGTTCTCAATACTTTGCCACAACTGGTCAATACCCAAAATATTGATCACTATGCTGTAAGCACGAATCACCTCACCGGCGGAGGCGCCAGTGGACTCCATCTGCCTGAAGAAGAAGCTAAAGCCCATTCGGTCGACCAGATCATTGGCTAACTGAGTCGCAGCAATCTCATGGCGCAGCTGATGCTCCGCAACTGCCGCCGGGTATTTATCAATCACCTGTTGAGGAAATGCCCGGTTGACAGAGCTGGCCAGCCAGGGCTCAGACAGCAAATCCACCTCCAGCAGCGCCTCTTTGAGCATTACCTTGGAATAACAGACCAATACAGACAGTTCAGGTCTGGTCCACACTGGCAGATTGCGGTTGATACGCTCACTGAGCTGATCGTCTGTGGGTAAAAATTCCAGCTCGCGATCCAGGCGACCAGTCTCCTCCAGCCAAACCATAAATCTCTGATATTCCGCATGCTGCTGGCCACTGCGGTGCAGTGCCAAGCTAATAGCCTGGGTCTGACGACTGTTATTGTGCAATACCAGATCTGCCACGGTATCAGTCATCGAGGCCAGAAACTGATTGCGCTGCTCCATGGCCATGCGACCCGCCATCACCTCTTTATTGAGCAGAATCTTGATATTAACTTCATGGTCAGAGCAATCTACGCCACCGGCATTGTCGATAAAGTCGGTGTTACAGAGCCCGCCATTAAGACAAAACTCAACTCGGGCGCGCTGGGTCATTCCCAGATTACCCCCTTCACCAAACACCTTACAGCGCAGCTCTTTGCCGTTGATACGCAAACTATCGTTAGCTCTGTCCCCAACCTGCGAGTGGCTCTCGACAGAGGATTTTACATAGGTACCAATACCGCCGTTCCATATCAGATCAACCTCTGATTTAAGTAGCGCGGTCATAAGCTCGGTGGGACTGACTTCATCTCTGTGTAAATTAAATCGCGCCTTGATCTGTGGTGTTAGCTGCAGTGATTTGGCCCCGCGGGAATAAACCATACCGCCTGCGGATAATAGCGATTTATCAAAGTCGTCCCAGCTGGTGCGTGGCGTCTCGAATAGACGCTTGCGCTCCTTAAAGGTAGCAGCGGCATCGGGATCAGGATCCACAAAGATATGCAGATGATTAAAGGCCCCCACCAATCGGATATGTGGCGACAACAGCATGCCATTGCCAAACACATCGCCACCCATATCGCCAACACCAACTACGCTAAAGTCCTGCTGCTGAATATCCATACCAACTTCACGAAAATGACGCTGTACCGCCACCCAGGCTCCGCGGGCGGTGATGCCCATTCCTTTGTGGTCATAACCATTGCCGCCACCTGAGGCGAAGGCGTCTCCAAGCCAGAATTGATTGGCTTCAGAAATTTCATTGGCTATATCTGAGAAGGTAGCCGTACCCTTATCGGCAGCCACCACCAAATAGGGGTCATCGCCATCTCGGCGCACCACGTCATCTGGCGGTACCACCTGACCCTCAATAAGGTTATCACTAATATCCAGAAGAGCCTGTATATACAGCATATAACTAGCTATACCCTCTTGCAGCCAGGCCTCTCTTCCGGCAGCCATGGAGGCCTGCTTAGCAACGAAACCGCCTTTGGCGCCAGTGGGCACTATCACAGCATTTTTAACCTGCTGTGCCTTGACCAGCCCCAACACCTCGGTGCGATAGTCCTCAAGTCGGTCAGACCAGCGCAGGCCGCCCCGAGCTACCTTACCTCCACGCAGATGGACACCCTCCACACGGGGCGAATAGACAAAAATTTCAAAGGCAGGCCTGGGTTTAGGTGCCAGAGAAAGCTTACCTGTCTCAAGTTTTACCGAGATATAGGACTTGGAAGTGCCATCGGCAAAGGTCTGGAAAAAGTTAGTGCGCAGCGTCGCCTGAATTACCTCAAGATAGCCGCGAATTACATTGTCTTCACTGATATTGTCAACAGCGTCCAGTGCCTCAGTAATTTTATTGGCCAAACCAGCAGAGCGATCAGTGCGACTGCTACCCGCATAGCGGGGGTCGAAATAACTCTTAAATAGAGCCACTAGATTGCGGGTGATATCCAGGTAGCGAGAGAGAGTATCGGCGATAAAATCCTGACTGTAGGAAATGCCCAGCTGTTTGAGATAGCGGGCATAGAGGCGCAACATAGCCACCGCTCGCCAGTCCAGCCGAGCACCAATCACCAGACGGTTAAAGCTGTCATTCTCTGCATCGCCCTTCCAAACAGTACTGAGGGCCTCCTTAAAGCTGCCCTGCACCGCCGAGACATCCACGTCCACATCCAGAGAAAACGATAAATTAAATTCCTGCATCCACAGCTGATGTTCATTGTCGGGCTGAATCAGATAGGGGTGTTCCATGATCACCCGAAAGCCCAGATTCTCCAGCATGGGAATCATATCTGACAGCTCCAGAGGCACATCGCGATGAAATAGTGCCAGCTGCAAGTCATTATTTTCCGCCTGATGCTGATGCCTTAAGTCAATAGCCAATTCAGCGGCATCCTCAAGACCATCAAATAACTCAATATGCGCCAGCGCTTCGTCCGGAGCATAGAGTTCTCTGTACGCCGAAGGAAAGGCGCCTTTAAATCGCCGCCCTATAGCCAGACCATCGGCCTCACCCAGCGACTGCAGAGCCTGGTCAGCAAAGGTATCAGACCAGCCCCTGGTAACCTGCTTAACCAGCCCTTCAAGCTGACTGCTCTGCACCTCAATATGTTTTTTATTATCAACCTGATAGACCAGATAGATTCTCACTAATACAGACTCTGGCAGAAACTGGGTGCTGTACTCATTTTCTGTGGAGCCCAGCTGCTCGCCAATAACCTGCTGAATTTTTTCTCGGGCACTGGTGCTGAAATGCTCACGGGGAATATAGACGATGCAGCTGACAAATTTATCGAAGGGGTCCGGATGAACAAAAACCCTGGTGGTGCGCCGCTCATAGATCTGCCAGATGCCTATTGCTGTCTCGGCCAGCGCCTCGCGGCCGACATGAAACAGCTCGTCCCGCGGATGAAAATCCAGAATTGCCATCAATGCCTTGCCATCGTGGCTGTTGGGGCTAAACCCAGAGTGCTCAAGCACCCAGTTGACCTTTTTGCGCAGTAGTGGAATGCGACGTGGACTGTAGGAATAGAATTGCGAGGTATAGAGCCCAAGGAAACGCACCTCACCCAGGGGCTGTCCTGTCTTATCGTAGCGCTTAATCACTATATAATCTGAGTACACATCGCGATGTACCCGCGAGCGCTCGGACGATTTGGTGACGGCCAGCAGATCATCACTCTGATACAGCCCGCTGACCCCTGGACTTAACTTATCAATTAACTCGCGGCGCGCCTCGCGCCCATATTTCCTGAATAGGCCGCAGCGGCTTTCCGGCAGCTCACAAAGATACTGCTTACTACCCTCGGTCATCAGCTCGTATTCAACACAGCCGGTGAAGGTAAAGTAGCCATTGTAAATCCACCGCAAAAACTCCAGAGATTCCTCCAGATCGTCTACATCTGGAGCATTTTCTTGTAATTCGTTAATCAGAGTATCGACACGCTGACGCATGGAATCAAAGGCGCCCACAACTTCCTCAACATCGTCCAAAACTGCCATCAACTCCAGGTGCAGATCAGCCAACTCTGACTCGGAATGAAGATCCACTTCGATTCGAATAAGCGCTTCGCGCTGCGCACCCTCCATATATTCTTTGTGTGTACTTTCGAGCAAACCCTCATGGGTGCGCAGAGCCCAGACCGGATTGCTCTGCAATGTATAGATATTAAGTCCGCGGCGATTGAGCACAATACGCAGGGAATCTACCAAAAAAGGCATATCTCGCTGATTGATATAGATGCTGGTATAGCGGCTCGACCAACCGTCACAGTCGGGATCAGGGTTAAACACCCGCACTGCTGCATGACAGCCATCGACAGGCTCTGCCGCCATGGCGCTAAAACTGAGCAGTCCCCACAGACTGTGAAAAATCTCCTCTGCAGGGCGATCTAGATAGTCAGCGTCGGGATAAAAGTGCATGGCGCTGACAATAAACTGTTCAAATTGTCTGGCCTGAGATTTATTGAGTTTCTTCTTGGCAATACTAACCAACGACTTTAACAAATCAGTGCGCTGACCTTGAGTTTTTGCATCCATGAGCGGGTTTTGAAACCTTTTTAAGTTTTATAAGTCTGTAACTTGGTCTTATTCAATTACCTATATCTAGGGTAACAAATAGCTATTAAATTTAGATACAAAAATTTACTAAATATGCCAGCAGATAATGACACTAGCTCTGTCTAAATATAGACCAAAATTCCGTCACGGCGAGCCAGTTAAAACTGCATTTGAGACTTGCTCTCTTTGCAACTAAACTCTCCACCCGCTTTAACAACTGAACCAATTTTTAGGGGTTACCTTTGCAGCAAAACATCAATCAACTCAAAGACTGGCTAGCCAGCAAAATTGTCGGCCAGGAACATCTGGTAGAGCGCTTGATGATCGCCCTGCTCGCTGACGGACATCTTCTTGTAGAGGGTGCTCCCGGATTGGCCAAAACCAAAGCGATCAAAACCCTATCTGAGGGTATGGATGCCGACTTTCACCGGGTTCAATTCACCCCGGATCTGCTGCCAGCAGATATAACCGGCAGTGATATCTACAGACCCCAGCAAGGTAGTTTTGAGTTTCAGGCCGGGCCCCTGTTTCACAACCTAGTGCTGGCCGATGAAATTAATCGCGCACCAGCCAAGGTGCAGTCCGCTCTGTTAGAAGCTATGGCCGAGCGTCAGATATCAGTGGGTAAAAACACCTACCAGCTACCAGAGTTATTTTTGGTTATGGCCACCCAGAATCCCATAGAGCAGGAAGGCACCTATCCGCTACCCGAGGCGCAGATGGACCGATTTCTGATGCATATTATGGTCGACTACCCGGCGCCAGAAACCGAGCGCATGATTCTCAATCTATCGCGACAGGAGGCACTGCAGACAGAGCAGTCCGATATTGAGCCTCTCACCCAGGAGACTCTATTTGCAGCTCGCAAGCAGGTGCTGGCCGTGCATATGGCTGAGCCGGTAGAGGAATACCTGGTGCAACTTATACTGGCAACCAGAAACACTAGTGCCTATGGGGGCGATCTGGCTCTATGGTTAGACTTTGGCGCCAGCCCCAGAGCCACCATTGCCCTTGATCGCTGCAGCCGGGCGCTAGCCTGGATGGAGGGCCGAGACTTTGTTACCCCAGATGATATTCGCGCTGTTGCTCAGGATGTGTTGCGCCACCGCCTGATTCTTAGCTTCGAGGCTGAAGCCGCGGGAATCACTGCCAATCAGGTTATCGACAAACTGCTCGCCACGGTGCCCTCAGCTTAACGGCCAGCCATAAATGAATCAGCCAGACAATAATCACCCGGCAACTGCCAACCTCAGCGATATGGTCAAGCTGCGCTATGGTGCACGGGAGCTGACTGGTTTCCCCCGAATACAGGCGCGACAGATGCTTGCGGGTGGCCACAAATCCAAGTTTCGCGGCCGCGGCATGGACTTTGACTCCGTGCGTATCTATCAGCCCGGCGATGATGTGCGCAGTATCGACTGGCGGGTAACGGCGCGCACCCAGACTCCCCATACCAAAATTTTTAGTGAAGAGCGCGAACGCCCTATCCTGGTGATAAGCGATCTGCGCAGCTCAATGTTTTTTGGCAGCCAGAGGCTCAAGTCTGTGGTTGCCTGCGAGATCTCCGCTGCTCTGGCCTGGGCCGGCCTGGCGGCCAATGATCGCGCCGGTGGCCTGGTATTTGGCGCTCAGCAGCAGACCGATGTCAAAGCTCGCCGCAGTCATCATGCGGTGCTGCAATATATTCACAGCCTGCAGGAATTTAGCGGCAAACTGCTCAGCCCTGAGTCCGACCGCTTTAGCCTCGCTGAGGTACTGGAAGAATCCCGGCGCTTTATACTCCCCGGCAGCACCGTCTTTATCGTCAGTGATTTTCATGATCTGGACGACAGCTGCGAGCGCCATCTCTTTGAACTGGCGCGCCATGCCAACCTCAATTTCTGCCATGTTTTTGACGCCATAGAAGCTGAACTGCCACCACCATCACTGTACGCGGTCACAGATGGACAGCAGCAGACTATGCTAGACACTCGCAGTAAAAAATTGCGTCAGCGCTATGCTCAAGCTTTTGAGCAGCGCGGCCAAACTCTGCGCAAACTTAGCGAACAGCTCTCCGCTGGCCTGCTGCCCTTTGATACCTCAGATAATATTATGTCGGTACTGGCCCGCGCCTATGGCAAGCGCCGCAGCTCCGCCCGCTTCAGCAGGTCATCCAAAGCATGAGTGCCGCATCATGAACCCAGCAGACCCCCTGGCCGAACTGCGGGATATCCATCTGCCCGACAGCGTATCAGCCTGGCCCCTGGCGCCCGGCTGGTGGCTGCTGATAATTATCGCCTGCGCCGGACTGACGGCCCTGCTTATAGCTTGCTCTCGGCGCCACAGAGCCAGGCTCTATCGCCGACAAGCGCTACTGCAGTTGCAGCAGATAGAGCAGAATGCTGACAACCAGATTGTCGCCCTGGTAGAACTGCTTAAACAGACCGTTAATACTGCCTATCCAGACCAGCATTTCAGCAGCCTGAATATCGCTGATTTTTTTAAGTTTTTGCAGCAGAGCTGTCCGGCGGCACAGTTTGACGATCTGCCAGATAACCTCGACAAGCTGCTCTATGCAAAAGGCACAGAGCTAGACTCGGTTATTATTGAGCAGCTTAAGCAGGGTACAAAAATCTGGATTCGCCAACATCTGCCCAGCCACAAACTGGATTATCAGCCGCCATGCTAAATTTACTCTGGCCCTGGGCACTGGCACTGGCACCCATACCATTTATCTATCGCTGGTGGCGCGAGCCAGCCATTGCCAATATCCGTGCGCTGCGCTCACCAATGCTGGCCAATGCAGCCGAGGGCAGCAAGGCCTCAGGTACAGGTCAACAATGGCTGCGACAACTACTTTTGCTATTGCTCAGCCTCTGTTGGTTAGCCAGCTTGCTGGCCCTGTCCAGGCCAGTTTGGATTGGCGAACCCGTGGCCCTGCCCACTGATGGCCGAGATATTCTCCTGGCGGTAGATATCTCTGGCAGTATGGAGCGAGATGATATGGAGCTGCGAGGGCGGCAGGTCAATCGACTAGTGGCAGTAAAATCCGTGGTCGGCGACTTTGTTGTCGAGCGCAAAGGCGACAGGCTCGGGCTGATACTATTTGGCGAGAAAGCCTATCTGCAGACACCACTGACCTTTGATCGCCTGACCATGCAAACTCTGTTGAACGAGGCGCAAATTGGCTTTGCCGGCAGTAATGGAACGGCCATTGGCGACGCCATAGGTCTGGCGGTTAAGCGCCTGCAGGAACGTCCAGAAAATCACCGCGTGGTTATTCTGCTTACCGATGGCGCCAACAATGCAGGAGAACTGGATCCTCCCAAGGCTGCAGATCTTGCTCGCCGCGCCAAAGTTAAAATCTATACCATTGGTATAGGTGCAGAGGTTCAGGAAACCTGGGGACTGTTTGGCAAGCGAGTTACTAACCCCAGTGCCGATCTGGATGAAGTGGCCCTAAGCAACATTGCAGAGACCACCGGCGGCAAGTTCTTCCGCGCCAGAAACCCTCAGGAGCTGCAGGCGATTTACGCCGAACTAAACCGCCTGGAACCCATAGAACAGGATGCCGAGACCCTGCGTCCTATAGCCACACTTTTTCACTGGCCCCTGGGGCTGGCTTTTGTCTTGAGCCTGCTAGTCGCACTGCTGCGCTTTGTCGCAGGTAATCTGGGAGGCAAGCATGACTGATGGGTTAGCGACTCTCGGCGAATTTCACTTTCTGCGGCCCTGGTGGTTCTTAGGCCTGGCCCCAGCTCTGCTGGTCCTGAGCCTATACCAGTGGCGCAGGCGCAGTGCTGGTAACTGGGAGCAGATTATCAATCCTGCACTGTTGCCTTTTTTAATGCAGGGTGAGGGCAAAACCACTGGCAAATCTGGCTGGCTATTGACTGCTCTGGGGCTGACCTGGGCTCTGTGCTGCATCAGTCTGGCTGGCCCGACCTGGCAACAGCTGCCTCAGCCAGTGCTCAAGCAGGACAGTGCAGCTATTTTGGTCTTTGATCTGTCCCCCTCTATGCTGGCCGAGGATATCCCTCCCAGCCGACTGGTGCGTGCACGTTTTAAACTGATTGATATGCTTAACAGTCGCCGCGAGGGTTTTACCGCACTGGTTGTCTATGGAGGGGAAGCCCATACTGTGTCACCTCTTACCGAGGACAACAACACAATTATTAGCCTGGTTCCCATACTGCACCCCACCCTACTGCCAGAATATGGCAGCAACACCGAAGATGCCGTGGCCATGGCCATTGACTTGGCTACCAATGGTGGTTACGAACAGGCCGATATTATTTTAATTAGCGATGGGGTCTCCTCCGCGGCCTTTGGCACCATTCAATCGATGTTTGCACAGGCTGGAAAATATCGTCTGTCGATACTTGGAGTGGGAACTGCAGAGGGCGCGCCTATTCCTCTGGGCAATGGCGGCTTTGTAAAAGATCGCAGCGGCAGTATTCTTATCCCCAAATTGGACTCAGCTTCACTGCAGCGACTGGCCAGCAGCAACGGTGGTATTTATCGCGAGATCAGTGCCGACGATAGCGACATCGAGGACCTGCTTAAAATCACCGAACAGATTTTTGGCGATACCTCCAGAGAAGTTGACCGCTCTTTCGACCTCTGGGACGACCAGGGATTTTGGCTAGTGATTCTACTTATTCCAGGTTTGCTTCTAAGCTTTCGCAAAGGCAGTGTCGCGTTGATTCTGATAGCCCCACTGCTCAGTCTCAGTGAACCTACTAGCGCCTCAATATGGCAGGGTCTCTGGCAAAATCCGGATCAACAGGGGCAGCAGGCTCTGGAAGCCGGCGAAGCCGCCAAAGCCCAAAGCCTTTTTGAGGATAGCCAGTGGCGCGGCAGTGCAGCCTATCGCGCCGGAGACTTCGAGTCCGCTATTGGCGAGTTTATACAACAGGACAGCGCAGATGGTCACTACAACCGCGGCAATGCCCTGGCTAAATCCGGCGATCTGGATGGTGCCATAGAAGCCTATGACCGGGCGCTACAACTAGAGCCAGAGATGGAAGATGCCCAGGCAAATCGCGATCTGATTGAAAAACTAAAACAGCAGCAAGACCAGCAGCAAGACCAGCAGCAATCGTCAGATCAAAATAATCAGCAGAATCAAGATCAGCAGCAATCAAAGTCTGATCAGAGTCAGGATCAGAGCCAAGAGCCTCAGCAGAGTGAAAACCAAGAGCCTCAGCAAGATGGCAGCCAAGAGCCTCAGCAGAGTGAAGGCAAAGAGCCTCAGCAGGAACAAGAACAGGCCCAAGAGCAGCCTGCCAATGCTGAGCCCAGTGAAGAGGAGCAACAAAATCAGCAGGAGATTGAACAGATGCTGCGCCAGGTACCAGATGACCCCGGCGGCCTGCTGCGCGAAAAATTTCGCTACCAGTCACGACAGCGTGCGCTGGAGCAACGACGTCCAAAACCACCCAATGAGCAAGAGCGCTGGTAAATGAATTTAAAGTCTTTAAAACTATTAATCGCCCTATGGCTAATGGCGGCCTCAGCGCTGAGCTGGGCAGAATTGACCGCCAGAGTTGACCGCAATATTTTAGATACCAACGAAACCGTACAGCTAGTGGTGCGCTACAGTGGCCAGGCGGTTACTTCAGAACCTGACTTTACAGTTTTGCAAAAAGACTTCGATATACTCAGCAGCAACCGTCAGCAGCAGTATTCCTGGACCAATGGCCAGTCTCAGTCCTACACCGACTGGAAGATGGTGCTTATGCCCAAGCGCAGCGGGGTGATTTTAATTCCCTCAATCAGCTACAAAAACGACGTCAGCAATGCACTGGAAGTAACCGTGCGTGCAGTCAACAAGATTACCGCTGGGGCTGGCAAACAACCTGTGTATACCGAGACTTTGGTAGACAGACAGGCGGCGTATATTCAACAGCAAATTATTCTCACCCAGCGCCTGTACACCTCAGTGCAACTGCAAGATCTAAGCCTGTCTGAGCTGGAGCTGAGCGATGCTCTAGTGCAGCGTATTGGCGAAAATCAATTTCAAAAAATGATTAATGGCCGCAACTATTTAGTGATCGAAGTAAGGTACGCTCTGTTTCCTCAGGTCAGCGGTAAACTGGATATTCCCGCCATGCGCTTTGGCGCATTTGAAAGTAGCAGCCGCCAGTTTGGCGCCTTTTCCAGTCGCGGCAAGCAGCTATTTCGCAATACGCAGCCCAAGACCATTGATGTTATGGCCAAACCTGCCCATATACCACCGGCTGAGTGGATGCCCAGCAGTAAAGTCGAACTGCGACAGCAGTGGAGCAGCGATCTCAACAATTTAAAACTGGGCGAGCCAGTCACCCGCACTATTACCCTGAGCGCCCAAGGCCTCACCGGAGCACAGATTCAGCCACTGCCGAGTATCACTAGCGCAGATTATAAGATTTATCCGGACCAACCAAAAATTGAAGAGCAGGTAAGCTCCGCAGGCATTCTTGGCATACGCACAGAGACCGTTGCTCTGGTACCTAATCGTATGGGAGAGGTGCTACTGCCACCTATTGAAGTGCGCTGGTGGGATACAGAAAAGCAGCGTATGCAAACTAGCGCACTACCGGCAGTAACATTGCAGGTGGGCCCTGCTGCCACTATTACATCGCCACCCCAGCCTCAGTTGCAGCCAGATGCCTCAAGTACTCCGCTGGCACTGACGCCTCTGAGCATACAGCCACAGCAACCCGAGCCATCGGCGCTGATAAAATGGTCGCTGGCCTTCAATGCACTGCTGCTCACCGCACTCATTGTCCTGTTTATAATGCGCAGAAAAGAGCCCAGAGAGCGCAACTCTAAACCTGCAGCTGACAATAGTCTCCAGCTAAGCCTCAACCAAAAACTAAAATTGGCAGAGAAACAGGCGGAGCAAAATAACCTTACTGGCATGCGTGATAGTATTTTGGACTGGGGTAAAGCTCTGTTGATCAACAATCCTCCCAGCAGTTTAAAACAGCTGGCAGAGCAACTGGGTGACGACAGCCTAAAGCTGGCCTTTGAGCAGCTCGATCGTCAGCTCTACCAGGGTGACAACACAGCAGATAATTTGCCCCCCGAGCAGCTTATCAAGCAGCTTAAAGCTGCATCTGTAAAATTAGGCAGCAAAACTAGCAAGAGAGCTAAAGGGCAGCAGTTAAATCCTCTATATCCCGGAGGCAAGCTGTCTTCCTAAATATAATTCAGAATCTGTAGTCAGCCCAATGTACCGCGATGATCTCAGCAAGGAAATCAGTCTAAAATAACAACAATAATAATAGAGGAAGCGAACGAAATGTCTGTGCAGCCCCAGCATCACGCAAGTGAGAACCCCAGCGTCCATGATCACAATGACCACAAAACTCTTTCCGAGCAAAATGCCGCTGACTATTGGCAGGCTAATTTGCGCCTGCTGGCAAAGCTCTTGATGGTCTGGTTTGCTGTTTCATTTGGCTGCTCAATTCTTCTGGTCGACTGGCTGGATCAGTTTTCATTTTTCGGGTTTAAGCTGGGTTTCTGGTTTGCCCAGCAGGGTGCCATCTATGTATTTGTTGCGCTTATATTTATTTACGCCTGGCGAATACAGGTAATTGAGCGCCAATTTGGCGTCGATGACGACGCTGAGGAGGACTCTCTATGAGCACTCAGCTTCTGACTTATTTATTTGTAGGTGCCTCTTTTGCACTCTATATAGGTATTGCTGTCTGGTCTCGTGCAGGCTCTACCAAAGATTTCTATGTGGCCGGCGGTGGAGTTCACCCTGTGGTCAATGGCATGGCCACTGCAGCCGACTGGATGAGCGCAGCATCGTTTATTTCCATGGCCGGCATTATTTCCTTTATGGGGCGCGATGGCTCTGTGTATCTGCTCGGCTGGACCGGTGGCTATGTATTATTGGCTCTATTGCTGGCGCCCTATCTGCGCAAGTTTGGCCGCTTTACGGTGCCCGACTTTATTGGCGAGCGCTACTACTCCAAGACAGCACGATTAGTCGCCGTTATCTGCCTAATTTTTGTCTCCTTTACCTACGTAGCTGGTCAGATGCGCGGCGTAGGCATTGTATTTTCCCGCTTCCTTGAGGTGGATGTAGCGACCGGCGTAATTATTGGTATGGCCGTGGTGTTTATGTATGCCGTTCTCGGCGGCATGAAGGGTATTACCTATACCCAGGTCGCCCAGTACTGCGTACTGATTTTTGCCTATATGGTGCCCGCTGTTTTTATCTCCATAATGATTACAGGCAACCCTATACCCCAGCTGGGCTTTGGCTCTGAGGTGGCCGATGGCTCGGGGCTCTCTGTATTGCAAAAACTTGACTCCGTGCTCACTGACCTGGGTTTTAGCACCTATACTCAAGGCAGCAAATCGACCATGGATGTATTTGCCATTACTGCAGCTCTGATGTTTGGGACTGCCGGCTTGCCCCATGTACTGGTTCGGTTTTTCACTGTGCCCAAAGTCTCTGATGCGCGAAAATCTGCTGGCTATGCACTGGCTTTTATCGCCATTCTCTACACCACGGCACCAGCAGTCGCCTCCTTTGCTCGCCTCAACCTGGTCGATACGGTGCACAACACAGCCTATGAACAGGCTCCTCAGTGGTTTACCAACTGGGAGACAACTGGTCTGGTAGGCTGGCAAGATAAAAACCATGATGGCCTGATGCAGTACAGCGCCGGTGCAGATAATGAAGTGAAAATTGATCGCGATATTATGGTGCTGGCCAATCCGGAAATTGCCGACCTGCCAGGCTGGGTAATTGCCCTGGTAGCTGCCGGCGGCGTGGCTGCTGCCCTGTCAACGGCAGCTGGTTTGCTGCTGGTCATATCCAGCTCGGTATCCCACGATTTGCTCAAGCAGACCCTAATGCCGACTATAACCGAAAAACAGGAGCTGCTATTTGCCAGGATTGCCGCTGCAGTGGCCGTCTGTATTGCCGGCTTATTTGGTATCTACCCGCCCGCCTTTGTAGCCCAGGTGGTCGCCTTTGCCTTTGGTCTGGCGGCGGCCTCATTATTCCCCGCCATTGTGCTGGGTATCTTTAGTAAACGGGTCAATAAACAGGGTGCTATTGCCGGTATGCTGCTGGGTCTGATCTTTACCTTTGTCTATATTCTGTACTTTAAGTTTATCTCGCCAGAACTCAATAGTGCTGAAAATTGGTTGCTGGGCATTTCTCCGGAGGGCATTGGCTTTATTGGTATGCTGCTCAATATAATTGCCGCATTTGGCGTCAGCCATTTCACGGCCCCACCCCCCCTCGAAGTGCAGGATCTGGTCGATGATATCCGTATTCCCAGCGGTGCAGCAGTCGCCCACAGCCACTGAAAGGTGCCACAGCGAATACAAAGCCCACAGCGGATTAAGGTGCCCACAGCGCATAAAGTGCCCACAGCGAATAAAGTGCCCACAGCGAATAAACCGCAAAGAGGAGGCCAGATAAGCCTCCCAAGATTGGCTTAGATACTGCCCAGACGGAACGTGCTAACGGGAATTAGCACCCCAGAAATCTGGTTAAAACCAAACTCTGGTCGCCTGGACATCAGCCCGGATCGTGCAGAATCGGCAGGCTGATACCTAAAGCCTAGCCCAAAGTTTTCAACTTTGCCCGGAAAAGCCAGGCAAAGTTCAACATAAAACTAACGCTGGCAAATTAAAGCGACTTTGAGACTATTTCTTGCAAGTCTTTAACCAGGTTTGGCTCTTTGGCAATGCTTTGCAAAGCATTGCGCATAAGCTGACGATTAGGTTCAGGAAACTTCTTCCACTTTGTCAGAGGTGTGACCAGACGCGCAGCGACCTGAGGATTAACCGTATTTAGCGCGAGAATCTGCTCGGTCAAGAATCTGTAACCGGACCCATCCTGGCTGTGAAAATTTACATGGTTGGCATTGGCAAAGGCACCAATCAGACTGCGAATTTTATTTGGGTTGGTCATGGTAAATGCGTTGTGATCCATAAGCTCGATCACCCGCTGCAAGCCATCATCCTGGCTGTTGGTAGCCTGAATCTGTAACCACAGGTTCATTACCAATGCTTCGTCTCTAAACTGCTGCTCAAACAATTCCAGAGCTCTGCCCGCATAGTCAGCACCCTCCGGACAGTTGACCAGTGCACTTAGGGCCGCCGCCTGATCGGTCATATTGTCGGCATTTTGGAACTGAGCCCAGGCCAGCTCAACACCAGTTCCCACTAGCATAAGATAACCCAGCGCAGCGTTTTTAAGACTCCGGCTGCCCATCTGTTCAACATTGGGCTGATAGGCCTGATCAGTGATATTCTGCTGATAAACAGCTTGTAACTCTTCCATCAGGCAGCCAGCTAATGCGGTGCGCATAAACAGCCTGGCATCGTGAATGGCCTCAACATAAATAGTCTCAGCCTCTTCATGCAACAGCGCCTCTGAGGGTAACTGTAGCATCAGTGCAACCATGGCAGGATCCAGAGAGCTGTCTGTTAGCAGCGCTTTAAATGCCTCCACTAACTGTCCATCTACAACCATGGGACGATCATGTCTGCTGTCATCTATCAGCTGCTTTAAGACTGTCAGGCACAGAGTCTGGCAGGCATCCCAGCGATTAAAGCCATCGCTATCATTGGCCATCAGATGGGCCAGCTGCTCAGCACTGTAGTCATATTCCAATTTAACCGGAGCAGAAAACCCCCGCAGCAGCGAGGGTACAGGCTCGCCTTTAATATTTTCAATCACCAACTGCTGGCTGGCCTCAGTCATCTCAAACACTATCTCAGTCTGTCCTGCGGCATTGAGCTGCATATCAGCACCATCAGCCCCTACCAGACCCAGCTTAACCGGAATCACCAGAGGCAGCTTGTCGGCCTGTCCCGGAGTCGCTGGACAGCTCTGCTCAAAGTCCAGAGTATAGGTTTGGGCTGCAGCATCGTAAGCCGAGCGTACCCTCAACACCGGCGTGCCTGCCTGCTTATACCAGCGGCGGAACTGAGTCAGATCACGGCCACTGGCATCTTCCATGGCACTGACAAACTCCTCGATAGTGACCGCCTCACCATCATGGCGATCAAAGTACAGGTCTGTGGCTTGGCGATAGGTTTCGGCGCCCAGCAAACTGTGATACATGCGCACAATTTCGGCGCCCTTTTCATACACAGTCAGGGTGTAAAAATTATTTATCTCCATATAGGAATCGGGCTGCACCTGATGGGCCATAGGGCCGCCATCTTCTGCAAACTGGTGGGTGCGTAAATAGGATACATCTTCAATACGCTTTACCGTTGGGCTATTCATATCCGCTGAAAACTGACAGTCGCGAAATACAGTAAAGCCCTCCTTTAGACTCAGCTGAAACCAGTCGCGCAGATTAACTCTATTACCGGACCAGTTGTGGAAATATTCGTGGGCCACAATACCCTCGACCCGTAAAAACGAGGCGTCGGTGGTGGTTTTTGGATTGGCCAGCACAGCGGAGGTATTAAAAATATTCAGACCCTTATTTTCCATGGCCCCCATATTGAAATCGTCCACCGCCACAATCATAAAAATATCCAGATCGTACTCGCGGCCATAGACCTCCTCGTCCCAGCGCATGGAGTTTTTTAGTGACAGCATGGCGTGGTCGCACTTATCCAGATCTTTTTCTTCGACAAAAATCTGCAGCGGGATCTCGCGACCGGACATGGTAGTGAAACTATCTTCCACCACTGACAGAGTACCGGCCACCAGGGCAAACAGATGAGAGGGCTTTTTAAATGGGTCGTGCCAGGTCACCGTATGGCGCCCAGCCTCAAGATCGGCGCGTTCTATGGCATTACCATTGGACAGCAACACCGGATACTTGGCTTTATCTGCCACTATCTTGACGGTGAACACCGACATAATATCGGGACGATCAGGGAAGTAGGTAATGCGGCGGAAACCCTCTGCTTCGCACTGGGTGCAGTACATGGTGCGCGAGCGATAGAGACCCATCATAGACGTATTTAGCTGGGGCTGGATCAGCACCTCAGTGCTGATCACACAGCTATCAGGTAAATTGGCAAGGCTCAACAGGTTATCAGAGAGGCTGTAGGCACTGCTATCCAGACGCTGGCCATCCACGGCGATCCACTGCAGCTGCACATCACCTTTGCTATTGAGCTCTAGTACGCCAGTTTTATCACTGCTATCCGGATTGCGTCGCACCGCCAACTTTGTGGTAACCCTGGTCTGCTCGTCACCCAGATCAAACAGCAGATCTGTGGTGTCTACCAAAAATGGTGAGACCTGATAATCTTTGAGATATATAGTTTGCGGTAGTGCATCTTTCACTGGGACTGTCCTTAAATTAATTGATAGAGAACTGCACGTTGTAAGCAGTGTATTTGCGGATATTAATCACGCCAGTATCGAGAATAAGATACTGCCCTTTTATGCCTTTTAAAACACCCTCAACCAGGGGTTGCTTATCGAGATTAAAGCTCTTCACTTTTTCTGGGAACTCATGCACCGGAAAATTGATCTCGGTGGTAGTCTCATTGTAGAGGCGCTGCAGGGCCTGTAACCCAAACTCCTGTTCGAGCAATTCTAGACCAGGTTCAGCCTTGATGAGGAGTTCATCGCGAATAGCGCCCAGATCCACAGGCTGCGCATTGCCTTTAAGCATTTTCTGCCAGCTGGTTTTATCGGCTACAAACTCGCGAATACAGTCTTCTATTAGCCCAGCCTGATAGCGAGTCTGTACCCTGAAGATAGGCAGCCCCTGAGTGGCCCCCTGATCAATCCAGCGCGTGGGTAACTGGGTGCCCCTGGTAATACCTACTTTGACGCCCGAACTATTGGCCAGATAGACAAAGTGATCAGTGAAGCAGTACTTCTCACCCCAGGCCGGATCACGGCAGGTGCCATGGTGAAAGTGACAGCGCTCCGGGCTCATAATGCAGGTGTCGCACTGGGGGAGTTTGGTAAAGCAGGGGTAACAGTAGCCCTGACTAAAGCTCTTTTTTGAACGGCGACCACAGTGTATGCAGTGAATGTCACCAATATGCTCGATCGCTATAGTCTTGCCAATCGCCTCATTGAGTGGAATCCGCTGATCATCCAGAGGCAGTTGATAGGACACAGTGTCACCCAGACTGACTTCCATTTTGGCCAGATGGCCAGAAGCTTGTATCGACATTAATCTTTCCACTTTAGAGGTTGCTGGTCGCCAGCTGGTTCTACCGGGTCACAGGCCGATATTTTGGGTGGCACATAGCCGGTACGCTCATGCTCCGGCTTGCGTTGATCGTAGGCAATAACCGCCTGAATACAGAGCTCTCGCTGTCCGTCACTGATTGTCCTGCCATCTGGCCAGCGACCGATTTCGATAGCGCGTTTAAGACTTTCATAGATCTCTGGGGTAATACTCTCAAGAAGCTGTTGCAAATCCATAGTTAACTTATCACCGCTTAATTATTTGCCTCTGTCTGCCGACATAAGCCCGAAAACCAGTCCCAGAGCCATACCAATTAACAGGCCGCCAACATGAGCTCCATTGGCCACACCAATACCCAATACAAGCTCCAGCACACCTGTCATACCCACCAGCAGCCATACCAGCATAAATGCCAGTATACCTGGCGGCAGCTGCAGGCCAGGCTGGGATACCAACTGACTTTTTATCCAAATATAGCCAAGCAGTGCGTAGACCACGCCAGACATACCGCCAAAATAGGCGCTGCCCTGCCAGCTGTACTGAATCAGATTGGAAACTGCGCCACTGACAAATACCAGTAGCAGCAGATGCATGGAGCCATAGAGACGCTCAATGCGGCCGCCAAGCAGTGCCAGCCAGAGGCCGTTAAACACCAGATGCATAAGACCAAAGTGCAAAAAGATGGGGGTAATCAACTTCCAGTATTGGCCATCGGCAAGTCCACCAAACATAATTGCCCGTGCCAGAGGAAAGGCAAAGCTGGCTAGCGCAGCCCCAAACAGGCTGCCAAGCAAAAGCAGAGCAACCCCAGGATGCAGTTTGGCGGCAAGCCACCATCTGGCGCTGTTGGACATAAATAATTCCTAATCAGATGCTTTTTTTACGCCCAAACGGCTGCCCCAGCCCAGTTTTGAGCGGCAGACTCCGTAAAAATTATTATCTTTGGGGTGAATCAGCAGAATGTCGTTGTCATGCTTCTTAATGGTAATCACATCGCCAGGCTCAGTACTAAAGTCATTGTGACCATCGCAGGTGATCAGCGGGTGCAGCTCATTTCTGGAGCTCACTCTTATCTCGATCTTGGCGCCCCCATGTAACACAATCGGGCGGCTGCTCAGCGTATGGGGATTTAGCGGCACTACCACCATGGCATCCAGTTCGGGGAACAGCAACGGCCCACCAGCGCTCAGAGCATAGGCAGTTGAACCCGTAGGCGTGGAAACTATCAAACCATCAGAGCGCTGGCTGTAGACAAACTCTCCATCCACATAGAGCTCAAAGGTCATCATGCGCACTGACATACCCGGGTGCATCACAATATCGTTAACCGCAGTGCCGGTGCCTATCTCAGTGCCATTGCGAGTTACTGTGGTCTCCAGCAGAAAGCGCCTGGTCTGCTTGTATTCACCCTGCAGCACCGGCCACACCCGCTCTTCAATTTCATCGGGAGAAATATCGGTCAAAAAGCCCAGCCTTCCGCGGTTAATACCCAATAGTGGAATCCCACAGTCAGCCATTTTGCGACAGGCACTGAGCATGCTGCCATCACCACCGACCACAATCCCTAGGTCTATAGCACCGGGAAACTGGTCAATATGCAGAACCTTGTCGAGCTGCCAATTCACCAAACTCGCGGCCTGCTCCTCATAGACCACCTCGCGGCCCTGGGCGCGCAGAAAGGCCTCTAACTTGTGCAGAGACTCTACAACCTCAGGCACATCCAGACTTCCCAGTAATCCTATACGCTGAAAATGAGACATAGCATGCTTCTTGTCAAAATGTGTTGGCGATTATACAGACTGTAGCCAGATTTCCGTTAATTTCAGGCATAATAGCGGCAATCAGGTTGGACATTAAGTTATGACAGCAGCCCACAAAAGTATCGTACTTATCGGCATGCCCGGCGCAGGCAAGAGCACCATTGGTATTTTGCTAGCTAAAGAGCTGGGTCTGGACTTTATTGATACAGATATCAGTATTCAGGTGCGATGGGGGAAAACCCTGCAACAAATTACTGATGAATCCGGCTATATGGTACTCCGCGACTATGAGGAGCAGGTGCTGCTCAGCGAGAATATTGATCATAAAGTAGTGGCCACCGGAGGCAGCGCTGTCTATTCCGACGCCGGGATGGCGCGCTTAAAAGCCAGTGCAACGGTCATTTTTCTCGATGTATCTCTACCCGCCCTGCAACAGCGCGTCACAAACTTCGATACCCGCGGCATAGCGCGGCGTCCGGAGCAGAGTTTTGAGGATTTATTTGCCGAGCGCAGCCTGCTTTACCAGCGCTACGCGGATATTCGCATAGACTGCAGCAACCTCGGAGTTAGTGAGGCGCTGCAGGCTGTTTTGGAGACGCTTCGGGACTCAGCTATTTGAGTACCGACATAATCGAGCTACTCAGGTAATCTATATTGCTTGAGTTGATGCCCGCCAGATTGACCCGGCTGGATGACACAATATAGACCCCATATTCTTCACGCAGCTGATCCAGCTGTGCTGTATTTAAACCCAAAAACGAGAACATGCCTCTCTGCTGCTTAATATGACTAAAGTCTTTGCCAGCAGCGTTATTCTGGATATTGTCTGCCAGCAGAGTGCGCATGGACTGAATTCTCTCGCGCACCTCGGTCAGCTCGGCTTCCCAGTTGGCACGCAGCTGCTGATCACCCAGAATAAGCGATACCAGCAAGGCGCCATGGGCTGGCGGCATGGAATAAATCTGCCGCGCCACAGACATGGCCTGCGAAGCAACAATATCCGCCTGCTCAGCACTGTCGGCAATAAAGGTAATTGAACCTGTGCGTTCGCGGTACAGGCCAAAGTTTTTCGAGCAGGACGAGGCGACAACCAGCTCCGGCAGTCGTTCAGCCATCATGCGCAACCCATAGGCGTCTTCGTCAAGGCCATCACCCAAACCCTGGTAGGCAGTATCTATAAAGGGTATAAAGCCTCGCTCCAGCGCCAAATCAGCAATCATATCCCACTGCTCATGGGTCAGGTCTGCGCCGGTGGGGTTATGACAACAGCCGTGCAGCAGCACCATATCTCCAGCAGGTACCTGACGCAGGGTTTCCATCATCGCCTCAGTTTCAATCTGATGATTGTCGCGGTTGTAGTAAGGATATTCCTCAATCTCAAAACCGGCTCCACCCAGCAGAGGAATATGATTGGGCCAGGTAGGCACACCTACCCAGAGTTTTGCCTCTGGACGTGCCCGCTGAATCACCTCGGCACCCACACGCAGAGCACCTGAACCACCTGGCGCCTGAATACTTTTGATGCGCCCGGAATTTAGAATACTGTGGTCCGCACCAAACAGCAGCTCAATAATACGCTGATTGTAGTCCGGATCACCGGCAATGCCCTGGTAGGATTTGGTCGTCTCAAGCTGCATTAGCTGTGTTTCTGCCTCTTTGACAGAGGTCATAACAGGCGTATGGCCCCGATCATTCATATAGACGCCAATACCTAGATCAATTTTATTGGTGCGGGTATCTGCTCTGTATGCAGCCATTAATCCCAGAATAGGGTCCATAGCGACGGGCTTCAAACTCTCAAACATTGCGGTTTCCTGAAGTTGGGTTGGGGACAGTAAATTTTGCGCGCTAGTTTACTATGGATCGACAGATTATTTTAGCCATTTGCGTTAAGAAAGCTGATTACCAAGCTATTAAACTGCTCGGGTTTTTCAGCATGCAACCAATGACCGGCCCCTTCTATGACTTGAAACTCATAGGCGGGAAACAGAGTGCTGATCAACGACTGGTGTTTTTCCTGAATATAGGCCGATAGCTCACCTTTCAAAAATAGACAGGGACCCACAAAAGGCGGCCCCTCGGGCGCCTCCACCAGACTGTTACTGTAATTGGCAACAATGGAGGGAACATTAAGCTTGAGGCTAAAACCACCCTCAGTATTCCGCTGCAGATTTTTCAGAATAAAGCCTCTGGTGGCCATATCAGGAATATAGCCTGCCAGTATCTGATCCGCGGCTTTACGGCTGTCGATATGGCTGTTGTGCAGTTGGTTGAGAGCATCTACCACATGACTGTTGGCCTGGGGGTAATTGACTGGAGCTATATCTGCCACCACCAGGCTGCGCACTCTCTGTGGCCAGGTCTGCGCTATCTGCATAGCCACTTTGCCACCCAGGGAATGACCCACCAGATGCGCCTCAGATAACTGCAGATCGTCCATTAGCTCGAGTATATCCGCAGCCATCAGTGGGATAGTCATCATGTCTTCATGGGGGGAGTCCCCATGATTGCGCAAATCGACAGAGATAACCCGATAATCTGCGGCTAGCTCTCGCGCCAGATTACCCAGATTGCTAAGCGAGCCAAACATACCATGCATCAGAATAACGGGCGGTTTGCTGCCAAGCTCTACCCCGTCCTGACCGGAGACACCCTGCTCTGCGTAGTTCAGTTTCATTGATTACTCTTAGCCTATTTACTGGCAGCGCGACTGCGATACTTCTCTTTGTTTTTTCGCCCCTGCTCATAGAGCTTTGGGCGGATACTGCGGCGCAGACCCGGGAACAAATAACTCAAGGTGGTCATTTTGGCGCCAAAGGATGGCATAGAAATCTCAGTCTCCTCACCGGCAGCCAGAGACACCACTGCATCAGCCACCTGCTCTGCTGAACTCATAGGCTGAGAGAATACAATATCTTCCACCTGATCGATCTCGTCCATGATAAAGCCAGTGTCCACTGGACCTGGAGACACCACACCCACATGAATATTGGCGTCTTTTAGCTCATCGGCAAGGGCATAGGTGAAGGCACGCAAGCCTGCCTTAGTACCAGAATAAGTGGCGGCACCCTGTAGAGGGGCACGGCCGGCCAGAGAGCCTATATTGACTATGGCACCAGAGCCAGAGCGACGTAAAAAGGGAATCGCCGCACAGGAGAGCACCATTGGAGCGCGCAGATTGATATCTACCATAGCTGCGACCGCTTCCGGTGCCACAGTCTCAAGATCACCGCGAGCATGCATACCAGCATTGTTAATCACCACATCCACCTGGCCAAACTTGGTCTCGGCTTTTTTCAACAGCTTGATACAGTCATTGGTGTCCGCCACATCCATAGCCACAGTCAGCACATCACAGCCCTGGCCACGCAGCTCTTTGGCAATTTTATTGAGACCTGCCCGGCCCCGCGCAACCAACACCAGTTTCGAGTTAAGTGCGGCAAAGGCGCGAGCGCAGGCAGCACCCACTCCCGCAGAGGCACCAGTGATAATCACTGTTTTGCCTGCAAAATTTCTGTTCATGTCTAAACCTTTTTGTTGTCATTTTTATTGGGATTATTGGGTATGCAGCAGATCGGCCAATGCTTCTCTGAGTAAAGGATACTGGAAGTTAAATCCACTGTCTTGAACTTTAACCGGCACCACTCTCTGACCCTGCAATAAGAGCTCTTCACCCATTTGCCCGAAGAGGACTTTAACCAGCGGCCCGGGCATGGGCAAAATGGCAGGCCTGTGTAGCGCAGCCCCCAACTGACGACTAAAGTCTCGATTGCGCACCGGGTTTGGCGCCGTGGCGTTGACCGGGCCCCTAAGTTCAGTCTGCTCCAGACAGTGCACAATCAATGCAACCATATCTCTGATATGAATCCACGGCATCCACTGCTGGCCATCGCCCAGGGGGCCCCCAAGGCCCAGCTTAAATGGCGGCAACATCTTAGCCAGCGCACCCTCCTCGCCCAGCACAATACCTGTGCGCAAATAGATCAGCCTGGTACCCAGAGATTCAAACGGCGCGGCACTCTGCTCCCACTGCTGACAGAGCTGATGGGAAAAATTATCCACCGTTGCAGCGGATTCATCCACCGGCTTGTCCTCGGCATTACCAGCGCCGTAGTAGCCTATGGCCGAGCCGCTGACCAAAACCTCAGGTTGCTGCAGTCTGGTAGAAAAAAACTGGTACAGCGCCTGAGTAGTTGCCACTCGGCTGGCGATAAAGTTTTGCTTGCGCGCCTCTGTCCAGCGCCCTGCGGCCAGCGGCTCACCGGCAAGATTAACCACAGCATCTACAGTCACATCCTCGCCGAGACTTTGCAGGGACTCTATCAACCTGACATCAGCGGACAGTCTGCCAACCGCGGCTGCAGCATTTCGGGTCAGAACTATAGTTTGCCAGCCTCGGGCAATGGCCTGAGCGCTCAGGTGGCGGCCAATAAAACCGCTGCCGCCGGTGATTAATAAGGTTTTCATAAGGCCTCTCCTAGTGAGTTTTTATACGAGCTAAAATTCATTGCTGACCACAATAATTATTTTGCTCCCCAGTCACTGTATTGGTATTATAGCCAGTCTCTGAAGTTAACAATTTTCCCCACAAAC
>JAYPYO010000010.1:0-48593 GCA_038135995.1 Porticoccaceae bacterium | reverse complement strand
TAATCCAGAACCAGGGGGCGATCACCCAGGCCCACTGACCAATCCACTGGGCAATGGCCATCAGCCTGGTGCGCTCGTGAAAGTCAGAGCTCATCTCATAGCCCATCGCCACATAAGGCACGCTAAAAATTGTCATGCCAATCCAGAAAATGCTGCACCAGGTAAGGAAATAGTAAAAATTGTACATCTCAGTATTTTCGGCAGACAGCTGCCACATCATTACAAAAGAAAATCCAGAGATAATGGCGCCTATAAAAACATAGGGTCTGCGTTTGCCCCATCTAGAGACGGTATGGTCTGAGATATAGCCCATCAGCGGATCAGTGATAGCATCAATTAGCTTGGGAATCAGAAAGATCAGCGACCATAGTAGAGGACTCATGCCCAGGCTTTGGACCAGCAGCACCATAAAGATACCCAGCGCCGCCGGGAACATCTGATTGGCTAACATGCCAATGCCCCAGGCAATCTTCTGGTCGAGGGGAATGGGCTGATGAGTGCTGTTGTCTGCGCTCAACGGTTGGGTTGACGTAGTTGGAGGCATAGTTTTATCGCTATTATTATTGGTTGAGACCCAATGGCCTTCTTGCAAATCAGTATAGGAAAGGGCCCTAACTAAGTCTTGGCAGTTTCGACCAAAACGGGCAAATTTGCGGTGGCCGCGCCACCATAGCTATCCTCAACCACAACAAACAATCGGTATTCCCCTGGTTGTGGCGCTGTAAACTCAATCTTATCCAGGCTGCTGTCGCCCATTTGCTGCCAAACTGTCTCTGGTCTGGGTTCAAAATCACCGCCATCACTCTCCAGGCTCTTGTCGACCTCTTTGAGCAATTCCCACTGGTAGCTGAGTGTTTCCTTCTGTTTGTAATCAACAGTAACTCTGGCTGGGTAACTTTGTTGTGCTGTTAGGTAAATACTGGTCGGTGCCTGCAGGCCGTCGATATCCAGTGATAATAATCTGGCCACTGGCTGTTCAGGGGCTTTTTCAGTCCACAATGTGCCCATGACCTGAGCCGATTCTGTATATTGCCCCTGCTCCAAAAATACCCCGTACCAACTGGGAGTGCGCTCCTGCTTTTGCCCCCATAGAAATACAAAAGACCCGAGACATTGCTGGCGGTCTGCCGCGATGTAGTTAAGGTAGCGCTGTTGATAGCAGTCAGCTTTAATTGAGCTGTTGGCTTCAAATGGCCTGTCCCAATCTGTACAGGGTGATTCCCAGTGGCCAGTGGCACCCCATTCAGAGACTGTGTAGGCTCCGGTAAAGCCACTCTGGGCGAGAAAGTCTGGCAGCTGGTCAATTTCTCCATAAAGTTGGAATGACAGCAGATCCAAATCTGGACAACGAGATACCACCAGCTTAATAACATCGGGCTCAGCGCCTGCCAGCATAGTAGTGGTGGGATGGTTGGGGTCCAGCCTATGGATCATTTTGGAAATATCATTCACCGCATTCCAGACCCTCGGATTGCTATGGCGGAGATTAAGTTCGTTGCCTATACCCCACATTAACAGGGCAGGGTGGTCCTTGAGGGCAAGTACATCCTGCTCCATGGCAGCCAGCTGCTCAGCCACGGCTTGCTTGTCGCTGTAATCAAAGCCATGTCTCTCTCTGGCCACATCCAGGCCCATACAAACCATGAGTCCGTGCTCGTAGGCCTCATCGAGAATCTCCAGCCCTGATTTTTCGCCATTGTCCACGCGCCAGGTTCTAAAAGCATTGCCGCCAAAGTCGGCGAGGCTTTTAATACTGCCCAGCTCAAGTCCGGCACCTTTGATATAGAAAGGCTTGCCATCGATACTGAGTTGATATTTTTGAGACTGTTTTTTTAATTCTACTTTGCTCGGTTTCATTCTCGGATTCTCTGTGCGCAAAACAACACTCGAGTTTACTTCAACTCAGCAGGGGCCAGAAAGTCCGTTCATCATTAAAATACTTACCATTCGTCGCTTATGGGGCTTAAGGCTCAGCTGGTCACTTTGAAAAACAAAGCTCGCCTCCTATACTTGAAGAAAATAAGACTAACCAGCCAGTTCTTTTCTGATAGGAATTTCCATCCGTGACTACTTTTTCTAAAGCCCTTGCACTGTTTTTCACTCTGAGTCTATTGGTTGCCTGCGGATCACCAGACAATGGTGTTGTGGATAGTAATCTCCATGGCCCTACAGCTGCGGAGATATTGGGCAACCCGGATTATCCAGCGTTTTCTTACGGCGGCTACCGCGGCAAGAGCCGTGATATTGCGCCAACTCATGAGCAGCTAACCGAGGACTTAAAAATACTCTCAGCCATGGGTGTCAAGGTTTTGCGCACTTACAACACTTCCCAGTACCCTCAGGTGGCGAGGCTGCTGGAGGCTATTCGAGCGCTTAAAAATCAGGATCCTGACTTTGAGATGTATCTGATGATCGGCACCTGGATTGAAGCCCACAATGCCTGGAAATCTGGAGTCTGGGATGAAGAAAAAAATGCCTGGGATAGCGATACGCTCACTGATCACCACAGAGGTAATATCGACAACAATAGCCGTGAGATAGACACTGCTGTTGCTATGGCCAACCAATACCCCGACATTGTTAAGGTGATTGCCGTGGGCAACGAAGCCATGGTGCAGTGGGCGGTCAATTACTTTGTCTACCCCAAGACAATTCTTAAGTGGGTGAATCATCTGCAGGGGTTAAAGGCCTCTGGTGAGCTAAATCCAGATATCTGGATCACCAGCTCAGATAACTATGAATCCTGGGGTGGGGGTGCCAAGTTTTACCAAACCGATGATCTGGCGGCACTGATTAAAGCTGTAGATTTTGTCTCTGTGCATACCTATCCCTTCCATGACTCTTTTTATAATCAGGACTTTTGGGGTGTACTGGCAGATGAAGAGCAGCTGTCCAAACAAGAGATGACCAAGGCAGCTATGGCTCGAGCAGTAGACTATGCAGCTTCACAATATCAGGGCGTGGCAGATTATATTGAGAGCCTGGGTTTAGATAAGCCCATCCATATTGGTGAGACCGGCTGGGCTTCAAACGACTCTGCAGCCTATGGCGCCAAAGGTTCAAAAGCAGCGGATGAGTACAAAGAAAAGCTATTCTACGACTACATGCGAGACTGGACTGATGGAGCTGGCATGTCGTTATTTTACTTTGAGGCCTTTGATGAACAGTGGAAAGATCAGGGCGATGCCGGAGGTTCTGAGAACCATTTCGGGTTGATAAGTCTAAATAATGAAGTGAAATATGCGCTCTGGGATCTGTTTGATAAGGGTGGCTTTGAAGGCTTGACTCGCGACGGCAAACCGCTGGTAAAAAGCTACGCCGGAGATGAGGCCAAATTACTCGGCGAGGTGCTTAATCCGCCCTTTAAGAGTCGCATGGCGATTCGCAAAATTAGCACAGTAAACTCAGATGCTGTCCCTGGGGAAGCGGTGACTGCTGATCGCTATATTGTGGTGCATGAGTCTATGCAACCTTCCGCCAGCAACAATATGACTTACCCCAGTGCTATGCTCAAACTAATTCCCTGGGAGGGCACAGTTAGTATCGAGATGTCTCAGCAGGGCGTAGTCGCCGTAACAACGCGTGCCAGTGACTGGTGGGGTACGAGCCTCGAGTTTCAGGCTGAGGTAGGTGAAAATCTGCACAACTTTAAATCCGGTTATCTGCATTTTGAGGTTAAAGGTGATACAGATGTTGGTTTTAATATAGGGTTTCAAACCGGGCGCTATCTGGATGGTGATCAGATTAATAGTTTTGCAGCATTTGGGCCTGGCACGGCTAATCTGGTAACTGATAAGTGGACCAGCTATAAGCTCTCGATAGAGGAATTGAATGCTGGCACCGACCTCAAAGATGTGACTGGCATTCTGTCTTTACTCAGTCCAAAGCGTGCTGAAAATAAACAGATTTACCTGAGAAATATTTACTACAGCCGAAACTAAATATAGCGGAAGTTTCACAGCTTCACTGGTAGCTGGCTCTGAACTCAGATGGCCGCTGTGAAAATGCCCGGTAAAATTTGCGGCTGAAATAACTGGCGTCGGGAAATCCACATTGATCTGCAATCAGGGCAATGGGTAAGGTGGTTTCCACCAGAAATCGCCGCGCATTTTCGAGGCGCACATCGCAGATATATTGCTTGGGCGTTTTATTTAGAAATTTCTTAAACCGCCGCTCCAGGGCGCTGATCGACAGGCAGGAAACCTCGGCCAGCTCCGACAGGCTTATTTTGTTCATATAGTTTTCGCGAACATAGGCCACCGGCACTTTTAGCGCCTCCATGGCGTTGAGGGCCACGGAGGATTTCTCCAGATGGTGCGATGTGCCATAGGAGCCCACAATCACTCCTCTGCCATTTACCAGAGGGCGTTTTGAGGTGTTAAACCAACTGATTTCCCCCGACCCTGTAACATTCATCTCCAGCCGGCTGGTGACCAGTTCGCCCTGAATCACACGTTGGTCATCGGCGATAAACTGCTTGGCAATATGCTTGGGGGCGAAATCAAAATCGGTCAGGCCAATGGCCTGATCCAGCGAATCCACACCTATATGGTCAAGGAAGCTCTTATTTGCATGGACGACCCTGCCAGCAGAGTCTTTTACCCAGAACAGGATATCCGGCAATAAATCGTACATGCGCAGGGCTTCTGCAATAGGCAGCTCATCAATAACGAGCCTTTCATTATTGTTTGGTGAATTATCTACAGACATGCTGACAACCTCCTTTTTATGTGCGCCCGCGAATTGCAACTATGCTATTCACCTGCAATAAAATAGTGATTAAAACCAAAGAATAACAAAGTAACGCCGATTTTGTCGCATTGAAAACCGATTTTCCCATAGTTACTTTTTACTGCCTTGAATTACCATGTGTTGAAAATAAAAAAACAAGAGACCGTAGATATTGCCGGTTAATCTTGAGGGTAATTCAGAATGAAGAAAGTTCGCATGGGCATGGTCGGTGGTGGCGCAGGCGCGTTTATCGGTGCCATTCATCGCATAGCAGCTGCTATGGATGGGCAGATCGAATTGGTCTGCGGGGCGCTGAGCAGTGACCCGGAACGCGCACGTTTCAGCGGCCTGGACCTGGGAATAGACCCAAGTCGTTGCTATACCTCCTATCAACAGATGTTTACCGCCGAAGCTGCACTGCCAGAAGAGCAGAGAATGCAGTTTGTTTCTATTGTGACGCCAAACCACATGCATTTCCCGGTTGCAAAGCAGGCCCTGGAAGCTGGGTTCCATGTGTTGAGTGATAAACCGGCCACTTTGGACCTGCGTGAAGCCCTGGAGCTGAAAACAGTAGTTGATAACAACAACTGCCTGTACGGCCTAACCCATACCTACACAGGCTATCCGTTGGTCAAGGAAGCCCGCCACCTGATTAGCAGCGGCCAACTGGGAAAAGTGGTAAAAGTGGTTGTCGAGTATTCCCAAGGCTGGCTGGCCAGCGAAGCTGATCAAGATAACAAACAGGCCCAATGGCGGTTGGATCCCGAGCGTGCAGGTATCAGCTGCTGCATGGGTGATATAGGTGTTCATGCGGCCAACCTGGCTGAATATACCTGCAATGACGAAATCAGCGATATCTGCGCCGATCTTGTCTCAACAGTACCTGGGCGCACACTGGATGACGACGGTACGGTGCTGCTGCGCTTTAAATCTGGCGCGCGGGGCGTATTGATGGCCAGCCAGGTCTCAGTGGGCGAAGAAAACCGGCTTGTGTTGCGGGTCTATGGCGACAAAGCCAGCCTCGAATGGTCTCAAATGGAACCCAACAGCCTGTGGCTTAAATTTCCCGACAAACCCACGCAACTGATACGCGCAGGTGTGGGGAATCTGGCACCGGCAACCCTGGCTAATATGCGCACCCCTGCCGGGCACCCTGAAGGTTATCTGGAAGCCTTTGCCAACATATACCGCAGTTTTGCTGAAGATGTTCGCGCAAAACAGCAGAGCGCAACAGTTGAATCCTCAGGGGACATACCAGGTATCCACCAGGCTATCCGCGGTATGGCATTTATTGAAAATGTGGTCGCAGCAAGTCAGTCCAATCAGAAATGGCATGCTTTTTCCCTCCAGGCAAGCCCCTTACAACCACAGTTATCGACAGAGAATAATTAGAGAGATACCCCTATGCAATCCATAAAAGGCCCGGGAATATTTTTAGCCCAGTTTCTTGATGATGTCGCTCCCCGTGACAACTTGCCAAATATTTGCAACTGGGTGGCGGGTATGGGTTACAAGGCCATACAAATACCCACCTGGGACAGCCGGGTATTTGATCTTGAGCTGGCCGCTTCAAGTCAGGATTACTGCGATGAGATAAAAGGTACAGCCGCTGAGGCCGGCCTGGAGATCAGTGAGCTATCGACACATCTTCAGGGGCAATTGGTAGCTGTGCATCCAGCTTACGACCAGATGTTTGATGGTTTTGCGCCCGACAGCATACGCAATAACCCCGCCGGACGGACCGACTGGGCCATTCAGCAGCTCAAGTATGCAGCTAAAGCCAGCCAGCGCCTGGGTCTTACCGCCCATGCCACTTTTTCCGGGGCGCTATTGTGGCAAACCTTTTACCCCTGGCCGCAGCGGCCTGCCGGGTTGGTGGAGGCCGGATTTAGCGAGCTTGCCGAGCGCTGGTTGCCTATTTTGGACGCATTTGATGAAGCCGGCGTAGATGTCTGTTACGAATTGCACCCAGGTGAAGACCTGCACGATGGCGTAACCTTCGAACGTTTCCTTGAGGCTACTGGCAATCACCGTCGCGCTGCGATTCTTTATGATCCCAGCCATTTTGTTCTGCAACATCTCGATTATCTGGCGTTTATCGATATTTATCACGAGCGCATCAGGGCATTTCACGTTAAGGATGCGGAGCTTAAGTTGTCTGGCCGATCCGGTGTTTACGGCGGTTACCAGGACTGGATAGATCGCCCGGGACGCTTCAGATCACTGGGGGATGGGCAGATTGATTTTAAAGGTATCTTCAGCAAACTCACCCAATATGGTTACAACGGCTGGGCTGTGCTGGAGTGGGAATGCTGCCTCAAACACCCTGAAGACGGTGCCAGAGAGGGCGCAGAATTTATCCGCAACCATCTGATTAGAACCACAGATAAGGCTTTCGATGATTTCGCCGCAACCACACAAGATGACCAACTTAATCGCCAGATTCTTGGCTTGAACCAGGAGAATTAAAATAATGAATCAAGCAGAAAATCACAATAATCGCCTGTTTGTCGCCTGTTGTATCGCGCTGATTGTTACCGCCATGACTTTCGCCATTCGGGCTGGCATCCTCGGCCAACTGGGGGTGGATTTCGGTTTATCGGATACCGAGCTAGGTTGGATCAATGCCATGGCATTTCTGGGCTTTCCCGTTGCTACCATGGTAGGGGGGCTGCTGTTTAACTTTCTGGGAGCCAAGCGGCTATTGGCCATCGCATTTGCAGGTCATCTGCTGGGATTAATCCTCACTATTTATGCTGGCGGTTTTTGGACCCTGCTGTTATCGAGCTTTTGTATCGGGTTCGCCAATGGTGCTGTGGAAGCGGGCTGCAATCCTCTGGTAGCAGATATTTACCACAAAAATAAAACCACCATGCTCAACAAGTTCCATGTCTGGTTTCCCGGCGGCATCGTGATTGGCGCACTGACCTCAAAGTTTATGACTGATATGGGCATGGGCTGGCAGTTGCAAATCGCCGTTATGATTATCCCCACGTTGATATATGGCGCGATGATGTTTACTCAAACATTCCCGCCCACAGAAAACACGGAAACCTCCACCGCCAACAATATTCGCGGGCTCTTCTCTCCGCTGTTCCTGTTTATGGCCTTCTGTATGACGCTGACCGCCACCACCGAGCTGGGTACACAGCAGTGGATTGAGCGCATCCTCGGCGCCTCCGGCGCTTCGCCAATGTTGATTATGGCTATGATTACCGGGTTGATGGCCGTGGGCCGCTACTTCGCAGGCCCCTTGGTACGCGGGTTACATCCGGCGGGTATCCTGCTGGCCTCCGCAGTCATCTCATTTATAGGCATTTACTCCATGAGTATTGCGACGGGCGGCATGGTCTATTTCGCCGCCATACTGTTTGCTATTGGTGTGACCTATTTCTGGCCCACCATGCTCGGCTATGTGGCTGAGCACATTCCTCAAACAGGTGCACTGGGCATGGGCATGATGGGCGGCGCCGGCATGTTTGCCGTGAGCATGTGGAACCCTGTTATTGGCAGCTGGATCGACTCGGCACGCCTGGCGGCGCAACAGCAGAATTTATCTGAAACTGCCGCAGAACTGGCCGCAGGGCAAGCCACGCTGGCCAACCTGAGCCTATTCCCGCTGACGCTGATAGTCGCATTTAGCCTGCTACTTTTCTTTACACGCAAAGTTAGCTCAAAAACAGTTAGCTCAACAGAAGCCGAAAAAGCCTGATTGCCAGGAGAAGATTGATGAATGATCAATATGATAAAACTAGCCTCCAGCCGGACAACTGGAGTCGACGCCGTTTCTTTACCCGTTTAAGCGCGGTAGTCGGCAGTGCCGCGGCTGTGCAGTTACTCGGAGGCGAGGCTATCTCCACTGCGCTGGCGTACAGTCCCCAGCCAGATAGCGCCAGCAGTGACGGCAAATTGTTCCGCCAACAGCAGATGCAAATATTGCGAGATATCTGCGCCCAGGTTATACCGCAAACGGCTACCCCTGGTGCCGCCGAGGTAGACACCCATGGATTTATCGACAACCAGCTATTCCACTGCTATGGCACCACCGAGCAGCAACAGGTCAAATCGATCCTCGCCAAGATTGAGCGCATATCCCGTCAGCGATACGGACAGGCCTTTCAGGCAGCTGATCAGGCACAGCAATTGGTACTGCTGGAGGAGCTGGAAAAACCGGCTGGCGGGTTTAGTCAGCAGGACCGGGAAAATTTTAAATTTTTAAAGGGCCAGATTGTGTTCGGGTACTACACATCTGAAGTGGGTGCCAGCGAGGAGCTGGTGTATTTGGCTATGCCCGGGGGCTTTAAGGGGTCTATACCCTACAAGTCCATTGGCAAGGCCTGGGGATCAATGCGCAGCTATTACTAAAACTAAATGCTTGAGCACAGGGTAGTACATTATGAACGATGAACTGTATATTAAAGAGTCCAGTGAGATATTTGACGCCATAGTCGTCGGATCCGGAGTTGCAGGCGGCTGGGCGGCCAAAGAATTTTGTGAGAAAGGGTTTAAAACCCTTATGATCGAACGCGGCAGGGTGGTTGAGCACAGAGAAGACTACCCCGCAGAGGGCGTGCCGCCCTGGCATCAGACCTATCGCAGCAGAGTGGAGAACCTGCTGCTGGAGCGGGATTACAAGATCCAGCAACAGTGCTATGCCTTCAGCGATGCCACCAAACATTTTTTCGGCAATGATAGGGAGATGCCCTACAGCACCGCCGAGGGAACCGAATTTAGCTGGATTCGCGCCAACCAACTGGGTGGCAAATCGCTGCTCTGGCACAGGCAATCCTATCGTCTGAGCGAGCACGATTTCCGCGCCAATAGCCTTGACGGACATGGCACCGACTGGCCTATTGGCTACAAGGATTTGGCACCCTGGTACAGCCATGTAGAAAAGCACGCTGGAATATGTGGGACTCCAGAAAATCTCCCCCAGTTACCAGACAGCGAGTTCCTGCCGCCTTTCGAGATGAGCGCTCCCGAGATCGCGATCAAGGCGGCGATTGAAAAACACTATCCGGATAAACGCCTTATTATGGGGCGTATGGCCCATTTGACCCAGCCCACCGAGTTGCACCTGTCTCAGGGCCGTGTTCAATGCCAGACCAGAAACGAGTGTCAAAAAGGTTGTTCTTTGGGTGCCTATTTCTCTACCCAGAGCTCGACCCTGCCATCTGCCGCACAAACCGGCAATCTGCATATAGCTCCCAACAGTGTTGTCCACAGCCTTATATATGATGAAAAAACCGGCCGTGTTAAAGGTGTTCGGATTATCGACAATGATGATCTGAGTGAGCGTGAATACTATGGCAAAGTGGTATTTTTATGCGCCTCTACACTGGGCAGCACACAGATAATGCTCAATTCCAAATCCAAAACATTCCCCAACGGGATAGCCAATAGTTCAGGTGTTTTGGGCCATTATCTGATGGACCACAACTACAATGCCAAGGTGTCAGGCGACATAATGGGTTTTGAGGATGAATATTATCGAGGGCGCAGGCCAGGTGGACTGTTGATACCCAACTTTAGATATCAACCGAGCCGCTACAGTGACAAATATCAGCGCGGGTTTTCGTTCTCCTGCGGTGCTTATCGGGAAACATGGAAAGATCTCAAGGAAAACGACGGCTTTGGCAGTCAATTTAAGGAGACTCTGAGTCAGGCAGGTCAGTGGAAATTCAATATGGACGCACAGGGGGAAATGCTGCCCCGCTTTGAAAACCATATGGCTTTGCACCCGACACTCAAGGACAAATGGGGCATCCCCCAGGTGGAATTCAATGTTCGCTGGTCGGACAATGAAAAATTGATGATGGAAGACGCTGTTGAGATCGGCAAAGAAATACTGATAAAGGCTGGTCTTGAAAATGTTACCGGCAAGGCCACAGAGCGACCACCGGGCATTGCCATCCACGAAGTCGGTACCGCACGCATGGGGAGAGATCCCAAGGACTCAATCCTCAATGGTTTCAATCAGTGTCATGATGTTGCCAATCTGTTTGTTACCGACGGATCCAGTTTCTCCTCGTCGGCAACACAAAATCCATCACTGACCTTTATGGCGCTGACGGCAAGGGCTGTGGATTATGCCGCCAGGGAAATCAAGAACGGCAGGATATAACCATCTCCTGCCACTAAATAAATTAACTCATTAAAACCACTGCCCCCAGTGACTGAATCATGGAACTAGATATGAAAAAAATGACATCACTCAAGCTTGCAACTCTACTGGGGTTGATTGGCCTAATCTCCGCCTGTAGCGGACCAGACAAATCGACACAAACCTTTGATCAGGATGCACAGTCGGCTGCTGAGCAAACATTGCCGCAGATTGGGGTTCAACTCTGGTCAGTTAAAGACGACTTAAGGAGGGATTTTAAGGGCACCATAGAGGCGGTCGCCGCAATGGGTTTTGAAGGTGTCGAGTTTTTTGGCCATGAGTTTGGCGAATTTGCTGATAACCCTGCTGGACTGAAAGAATTTTTACAACAAAATAACCTCAAGGCCGAGAGCGCCCATGTGCAGTTCGAGCACCTGAGCCCGGATGTTTTTGACGACAACGTGGCCTTTTATCAAGCCATAGGTTGCGACATGTTGATCATCCCGTTTGATGAGAGAGCCTGGGATCCAGAGGCAGTGCATGAGTTGATAGAAGAGCTCAATGGGATGGCGGAAAAACTTGCCCCCTACGGGATAGCCATTGGCTACCACAATCACGCTCAAGAATTCGCTGATTTTCAGGACGCGACTTACTGGGACTTTATTGCCGCATCTACAGCAGACAATGTCGTTTTACAGTTAGACGTGGGTTGGGCAAACAATGCGGGGAAGAACTCCGTTGAATATGTGCAGCGCTACCCAGGACGTACTTTGACCACCCATTACAAAATCCGCACCCACGAAGATGGGCAAAATATGAGCCCGATTATCGGTCAGAATGGATACGATTGGGGGGCTCTACTAACAGCCAATATGCAATTTGGGGGTACCCGCTGGGTGCTGGTTGAACAGGAAGAATACCCCAACGGACTTACACCAATGGAAGCGGTGGCGGCATCCAAGAAAGGTCTGGAAAGCTACCTGGAAAAATATCGGACCCACTGAACTGGGGGATGATTTACCCTGCGCGACCCTTGGTGATTGAGGTTAATGGCTGGTTGTTGAGTGCTGCAGGCGCTAGCGAATAGCTTACTTCTTATGCTGATGGGCACAGTAGTTTTCTTGCGCCTTAAAACCGATTCTCTATGATGCTCTCCAGCTAATTTGCTTGACTAGTCAGAATTAGACAATATGATACATCATATCATTTGTTATTCAGCTAGATTCACCAGATTAGAGTGCCTCCCTATGAATCAACTTCCCGTGACTGTCCTTTCGGGCTTTCTTGGCGCCGGTAAAACAACGGTTCTCAGTCATATTCTCAACAATCGCCAGGGCAAGAAGGTGGCAGTGATTGTCAATGATATGAGTGAGATCAATATCGACTCAGCCATTGTGCAAAATGAGGTTTCCCTCAATCGCAGCGAGGAAAAGCTTGTCGAGATGAGCAATGGCTGTATCTGCTGCACATTGCGGGAAGACCTGTTGGAAGAAGTGACCAAGCTTGCCCAGGAAGGGCGTTTTGACTATCTGGTTATTGAATCCACGGGTATTTCAGAGCCTCTGCCTGTAGCTGAAACCTTCACCTTTGCCGATGAAGACGGTGTCTCGCTATCTGATGTTGCCGATCTGGACACCATGGTCACTGTGGTGGATGGGGTCAATTTTTTAAAGGATTATGACGAGGCAAAATACCTGCAAGATACGGGTGAATCTCTGGGCGAAGAGGATGAGCGCAGTGTCGCTGATCTGTTAGTTGATCAAGTAGAGTTTGCCGATGTGATTCTTATCAGCAAAACTGACCTGGCCAGCTCATCCGATATAGAGCGCTTAAACGCAATTTTAAAAACCCTGAACACGGACGCAAAAATCCTCCCTATCTCCCAGGGCCAGGTTGATATAGACCAGGTGCTAAGCACAGGCTTATTTGACTTTGAGCGCGCCCAGCAGGCCCCCGGTTGGCTCAAAGAGATGAGAGGTGAGCATGTGCCGGAAACAGAAGAATACGGCATTGCCAGTTTCACCTATGAAGCGCGGCGACCTTTCCATCCACAGAAGTTTCATCAGTTTCTCCATGGCACAGACCAATATGGCAAGCTGATTCGCTCCAAAGGCTACTTCTGGCTGGCCTCGCGCCCCGAATTTGCAGGTCAATGGAGTCAGGCCGGCGGCATTGCCCGCTATGGTTTCGCTGGTATGTTTTGGAAGGCTATACCTGAGAAAAACTGGCCTACAGATGAAGAGTATTTAGCCTCTATCAAGAAGAGCTGGGTCGAGCCCTTTGGCGATATGCGTCAGGAGCTGGTGTTTATTGGTCAGAGCCTGGACCAATATGCCATGACCCAAGCACTGGATGACTGCCTGCTCAGCGAGGACGAGCTGTTGCGAGGTAAGGAATACTGGACCAGTTTGCAGGATCCATTTCCTGTCTGGGAGCAAGCATGAGCGCCGCAAATCCAATTCAGTCATCGCCAATTGATAAGGTAACTGAAAGCAAAGGCAAAATTCGCCGAGCTGCACAGGGCCGAGATACGAGAATCCTAACCGAAATCTACCGCTCGGCTACGAATATTGCTATTTGGCAGCGAGACTTATCCGCAACACTAAAACAGTCTGTTAACCGGTTTTTAAATGCTAACCCAAGCTTTCAGGCATCCATGACAGTGACCTCAGCAAGCGCGCTTTCAAGTTTGACTGAGGCGTTAGGTGACAGGGATCAAACTGAATTAACGGAAAATATTGCTGAGCTGGTGGAGATGTTTTGTTACCTGTTTGAGCTGAGGCGCGTGGGATTGCGTTTGACTGCCCTTGACCGAGCCATGTGCCCAAAATTTCATGTTGATAAAGTGCCCTGTCGCCTGATCACCACCTTCCAAGGCTTAGCCACTGAATGGCTGCCCCACCACGCGGTTAACCGCCAAAAACTAGGGCTTGGCAGTCATGGCAAAACCGATAGTGAATCTGGCCTGTACCACAACCAGCATGACATTCAGCAACTAAGCTGTGGCGATGTTGGCCTGTTAAAGGGAGAGCTCTGGCAAGGCAATGAAAATGCTGGCCTGGTGCACCGTTCGCCCGCCCTGGCAGCCAATGAGCATCGTCTGTTATTGACGCTTGATTTTAGCGACTGATCTTCCACCCGCCCGCCATCTAAAATTACCACAACCTCAGCTCGAAAGGGTTGAGGTTTTTTTCCCTGCTTTAGCTCTACCCCTCTGCGTAAATAGCGACAAGATTTATACTGATCATGCATAATGATGGGGCGTTTTTAGCGGTTGATAAAAATAACAATAATTAAGCGAGCAGAATAATATGAACAACATGCTTCCAGTCAACAAACAAACACTTTGGGTAATCAGTCTGGGGTTGGCGCTGGCATCCTGTTCAGATCAAAAAACACAGCCCTCAAGCGAAGCATTTAGCACTGCTGCAGATGTACATTCAGATAGCAGAGTTATAGCCGAAACTGCCGAGATTGATGCCCTGCTGGGCAGCAGCGAGCTTGGTATTCTGGGTGGCCCAACTAATCTATTTGCTACAGAGACCGAATTGCTTGAGCGGGCCGTCACAGTCTCCGGTGATACTGCCCTGACAAAGGAAAACCCCGGCGAGCGCAATGCCTATTATGGCGACCTGCATGTGCATACCGCCTACTCTTTTGACGGCTATGCTTTTGGCACACTAGCCTCTCCCCATGACGCCTATCGCTTTGCCAGAGGGGAAGCGATTAAAAACCCGGGGGGTTACGAGATGCAGCTCACCGAGCCTATGGATTTTTATGCGGTGACCGATCACGGCATGTTTCTGGGCCTGGCCAAAGCTGCGGCCGAGACTGACACAGAATTTTCGAAAAATAGCTTTTCAGAGCCCTACCATGACCTCAATGCGCCGGACAATTTCGGCACTGATACATTGAGCAGATTTAAACGCATGATTACTTTTGCAGATTTTATTCCTACCGCTGTCAGCGGTATTTTTGAGCAAAAGATAGATCGCCAGGAGGTGCTTGATATCACCAGAACCGCCTGGGCTGATACCATAGATGCCGCAGATCAATTTAATGATCCTGGACGCTTCACTACATTTGCTGGCTATGAATACACCTCTTCCACCACCAGCATGGGCAATTTGCATCGCAATGTTATTTTCCAGGGCACAGAGACACTGCCTCGCGAACCCTTTTCCCGACTGCACTCCAATAACCCGGAAGACCTCTGGGACTGGATGGATGAGTTGCGAAGCAAAGGGGTGGAGAGCCTGGCAATCCCCCATAACTCCAATGGCTCTAATGGCCAGATGTTTAAAACGGTGGATTGGTCCGGAACCCCTTTCGATAATAGCTATGTAGAGCAGCGCAGCAGAAACGAGCCGATTGTCGAGATCACCCAGATCAAAGGTACTTCAGAGACCCATCCGACTCTTTCAACCAGAGATGAATTGGCCGGTTTTGAAATCACGCCCTACCGGGTTGCCACCGGCGCGCTCAGTCAACTCAAGGGTTCCTATGTGCGTGAAGCTCTTTTAACCGGTTTGACGCTTGAGGCACAGGGCAGCAAAAACCCCTATCAATTTGGATTTATTGGCTCCAGCGACACCCATTCTGCGGCAAGTCAAAATGATGAGTCAGCCTTCTCTTCAAAACTAGGCATACTGTCCAGCACGGCTGAGCAGCGGGGTTCGATTCCGCAAAAAGGTTTGAGGGGTCAGCTAGCTTATTACAGCACCAAATTAGCTGAAACCATTAATCCCACCCCATTGGGTAAAAGCCTCTATGTAAAAATCAACGGCGATGTATACGCTGGTGGCGCCTCGCCAACATATGGAGCCTCAGGATTCGCTGCAGCCTGGGCAGAAGAAAATACTCGAGAATCTATCTATCAGGCATTTCGCCGCAAAGAGGTATTTGCTACATCTGGCCCGCGCATTAGACTGCGGTTTTTTGCCGGCTATGAATTTGACGCAACTATGCTGACTGCTGCCGACGGTATAGAGCGGGCCTATGCCAATGGTGTAACCATGGGCGGTACCTTATTGGCAAAGCAACAGACAGAAGACAATACGTCGTCACCTGGGTTTTTGGTGATAGCTTCAGCGGACCCCAAAAATGCCCCATTACAGCGTATTCAAGTTGTTAAGGGCTGGGTGGATTCTGCCGGCAAAACCCATGAGCGGGTTATGGATGTCGCCTGTGCCAATGGTGCGGTGGTCGATGCCCAAACCAACCGCTGTCCTGATAATGGGGCGCGGGTGGATATTTCTGACTGTTCCATTAACCCGGAGAGTGGCTCTGCCGAGCTTGCTGCTTTATGGCAGGACCCAGACTTTGATCCAGCGCAGCGTGCTTTTTACTATGCTCGCGCTATAGAAAACCCAACCTGTCGCTGGTCTACCTGGGATGCTGTTCGAGCCGGTGTTGCGCCGCGACCTGATTTTGCGACCACTCTTCAGGAGCGAGCCTGGTCATCGCCAATTCATTATTTGGCGCGGGACTAAAGACTGCATAAGACCGCTTGCCCACAATGGCCGCAATCTGCGGTCAGTAAGAGTGTTTTAGGCTGCAGCCTCAGATCGACTGATAATTATCTAGGTAAGGTGAACTGAATATACAAAGTTCTCGGAACTACAGTAAGCGGTACTCAGCTCAACCACGCGACCGTCAATGGTGATACTGCTGCGCTGAATCATCAGTACAGGCGAGCCTTCCGCCAGATTTAAATGGTGGGCATAGGCTTCGGGGATTGTTACCGCACGCACCTCATCGTCCACTGACATGATAGTAATGCCATATTTCTCTTGATAGAGCCTGTAGAGTGCATTGGGTAGTTCCGCGTGCTTATCGATATCGGGGAATACCGACAGGGGTTGAATTACTTTCTCGATAATCGCGGGTTTGTCGTGAATAGATCTTACGCGCATTAATTCAACGACCTGGGTTTTGGATCCAAGATCCAATTTTTCTGCTTCATTTTTGGATGCCTTGCGGCGGGAGGAGCTCAGAACCACGGTCTCCGGGATTAGCACTTCTCCATGGGGTTCGCGCAGTCTAAAGAACCGAAACAGATCGCTCTCTTGGGTATGCTCAGCAACAAAGGTGCCTTTTCCCTGCTGCCGCTGCAGCATTTTCTCAGCCACCATCTGGTTGAGCGCTTTGCGCACAGTGCCCTGACTTACGCCGAGCTCTTCTGCCAACTGCATTTCACTGGGCAACAGTTGAGAGGGCTTCCAATAACCCTCTACTAAACGAGCTGTGAGCAGATCATAGACCTGTTTATACAGTGGTTGAAAACCTTTGCTTAGAGACATACTTTCCTCTGCCTTTACTCTGCCTAGTCCGTTGGGGCGCATAATATCGCCGCCTAACTAACATTATTGTACCTGCAAAAACCCTAATTCAGTCGTGCTAGTTTAGCTTATAAGGGCGTTTATTCTCAGTGGTTTTTTCATGGGGGCAAAAAAAAGGGGCGATAGTCGCCCCTTTTCTCCACTAGTTCAGCATTTAAAATGATGCTCTGAAAGCAGCACCAAAGTAACGGCTGGCATCGCGAGGTACCTGGTAACGGAAGCCATCACCACTGTAGGTGGTAGTGTAGCTTTCATCGCCAAGGTTCTTGCCGATCAGAGATATGCGGTAGCGATCTTCATCAAATGAGAAGCCTATGCTGGCATTGAGCATATCGTAATCTGGTAGCAGCCCACGTGGATCCTGTGAACCGTCATTACCCGGCAGACCTGAAACCTGCTCATCAGTGTGTACAAATGAACCATTGATGATGATATCCATATTGTCACGTGGAATCACATATTGGGCCATCAGTGAGTACTTGAGTTCAGGTGCAAAAGGCACAGGCAAACCAGATCGAGCTGAACAGTTGGTAGCCGTCGGATCAGGACAGTTGAACTTGTCGATCTCCGCGTCGATCGCAGCAATGCCACCAAATAGCATCAGGTTTTCCATTGGCGCCCAGGTGAAATCAAGCTCAACACCACTGGTTTGTACATCACCTGCATTGGTTAGACGGGTAATACAGGCACCGTCTGAACAGTCAGCGTTGTTAGCCTGGAAGTCTTCAATGTCGGTTTGGAAAATAGCCGCATTGAGCATCAGGGTATCAGAGGTGTACTTGTAACCCAGCTCCAGAGAGGTTGAAGTCTCGTCAGACAGAGGGGCTGCATCGTCGCCATTGGCTTTAAAGTTATAGTAGATATTAAAGCCTGGACCTTTGTAACCCTGAGACGCTGTAGCGTATAACATAGAGCTATCGCTAAAGTCTGTTTGAATGCCTAACTTGCCAGATACATTTGATTCAGTAGTGCTGCCACTGAAGTCAGTGTTTTCTGTTGCTGGACGAACACCAACACCACGACGACCATACCGGTCATTGCTGGCGCGCTTGTGGCTGTAGCTTACTTCGTCATCAGTATAGCGCAGTCCAAACAGCAGTCTGGTGGTGTCAGTCAGATTGTACTTACCTTCACCGAACAGGGCCCAGTTATTAAACTCTGTGCTCATGTAGGCGGTCGCAGAGACAATGTCGTTGGCATTACAGGTCACACCCTCGGCGGCTGTGTAGGCATCCAAATCTGCCAGAGCGGCAGTCAGAGCATCACCGGTCAGGGTTTCATTAGCATACCAGGTCATGGCCTGATCAAGCTGGCCAGCGTTATTTTGACAGCTGGCATCGCGAGTGAAGTTGCGCTCTGAGTCGATGTCCATGTAAAAAGCGCCGACCTGATACTCTAAGGTTTCGCCGGCTGGTGATGCCAGTCTCAGCTCTTGAGAAAATTGACGCCACTCTTGAGGGCCGAGATCATGGAGCTGGAAGGGCACACCAAATACAGGTTGATTGCTATCTCCAGCAATAGAGGTGAAATCACCTTCACGGATCTCAGTATTGTCCCATGAGCGGTACGCTGTAATAGAGGTCAGTTCATGGTCGCCCATACTGGTATTAAACTGAACGGACAGTGCAGTGTGCTTGTCCAGAGTCACAGTTGTAAGATCATGGTCGATTTTACGCTGATCCAAATCTAGATCTGCTACGCCATTTACCACGCCAAGGCTAGAAGGGGATGATGCTGAAGCTGGGTTTCTGCCGCTGGGCAGTAGCTCCAGATCGGTACAACATTCGTCATTTGCATCATATTTTTCTGCAATAACCAGCATTGACGTATCATCAGAGATATCAAACTCAAGCATGCCGCGCATACCAGAGCGGTCGTAACCGTTGGTCTGCTGGTTGTTGAAGACATTGCTAACATAGCCGTCAAACTGCTTATCCAAGACAGTCAGGCTGCCGCGCGCACGGTCACTCAATGGACCAGATACGGACGCTTTAAGACTATATTCATTGTCTTGGAATAATTGTGCTTCTACTGAACCCTCGAACTCAGTGCCAGGGCGTTTGGTGGTCATGTTAACCACACCAGCAGAGGCATTCTTACCAAATAAAGTCCCCTGTGGGCCCCTTAGAACCTCTACTCGTTCAAGATCGTAAAGATCGCCAAAAGCCTGACCAGAACGGCCTAGAACAACGCCGTCGACCACTGTAGATACGCTGGGTTCTGCGGCAATACTGAAGGAAATAGTACCTATACCACGAACAGTCAAAGCAGAGTTTCGCGTCGTGTTACCTTTGCGATAGCTCACTGATGGAACCATTGACTGCAGGCCTTCAATATTATTGGCAAATGCTGAGTTGATTTGATCAGAGGTCAGCGCAGTTACCGCAACTGGAACATCACTCAATTTTTCTTCTCTTTTTTGCGCCGTTACAACAACTTCTTCCAGTTGCCAGCCGGCATCTTCTTGAGCTGTCACAGACGATGTGCCAGCAAGGCCAGCAATAACTGCGACCGTACAGGCGACTGCACTATGAATTGATTTTTTTTCAAACATTGTTGTTTCTCCCGTTTTTTTTTGCTTGATTTTTATATCCCGAGACAATGCAGCTATTGCAGCACGTCAACAGAACCTTTGTGCTCTAGCCGAAAAACCACTAAACCTCGGTTGGATTCCCCCACAAAAGTACTACTACTATAAATCATCTTATATATTATACAAGACTTAATTTAACGGTATGTTTGCAATTTGGCGTTAGGACTATGTTACTGCTGAGAGGGTTGTCTGAGCTGGCTCCTCACAACAGGTGCAGGAGCCAGCCTAGACTGGCGAAGATGTGGCTTTATTGATTTTCGATGGGCCCGTAGTTCAGAGACTGGGCATATTTTTTATACCAGTATTTAACGCTCAGCCAGCACAGCAGGGCATTGGTCACCAGCAGGACACCCACTGAGGGCCAGAATGCCGCACTCAATCCGTTGACCAGACCTATGGGCGAGAACAGCAAGTAGATGATAAACACGCAGCACACCATGGTTATGGCTACAGGGAGACCATAGACCCAGGGCGTCATATCCACTTTGCTGTTATTGGTGAATGTCCATGGCTTTTGCATAGGCATCCAGTAACCAATCGCCAGCATGATGGTAAGTTCGATAACAAACAGAATGCCGTAGATATGAATAAAATTAATATCTACTTCAAACACAAATTTAAGCAAAGCATAGGCAACCACATGGAAGCAAATGACGATCTTGGCGGCAAAGCCGGGTACCCGCTTGGTAAACAGACCAACCAACACGATGGTGATGACTGGAATATTATAAAAGCCTGTAAAGATACGAATAATCTGGAATAGGCCCTCCGGGGCGAACTGCAGCAGAGGCGAGACCACAAAAGAGAACAGTGCAATCACAATACTGGCAATCTTAGCGACCTTGATCAGCTGCTGGTCACTGAGTACGGTTTTTTTATAGGGTTGATAAATATCCAGCACAAACAGAGTGGCAGCGCTGTTAAGTAACGAATTAAAAGATGAAAAAACCGCGCCGAGTAACACGGCTAAAAAGAAACCACTCATGTAGACAGGCAGTACATTTTTCACCAGGTGGGGATAGGCTAAATCTATAGACTGCAGCTCGCCCCCATAGAGATGAAAAGCGATAACCCCCGGCACCATCATAAAAAAGGGCACCAGTAGCTTAAAGTAGCCTGAATAGAGAACCCCTTTTTGTCCCTCAGCCAGACTGACTGCGCCCAGGGTGCGCTGTATTACGTACTGGTTGGTGCCCCAATAGAATAGATTGGCAAAAATCATTCCGGTAAATAATGTGGCGAATGGGGTCGGGTCTGTAGGGCCGCCAATGGCGTTGAGTTTTTCGGTATGAGTGGTTAATACCTGATTCACACCGGCGCCCAGACTGCCATCGCCCAGAGCGATAAAACCAAAGACCGGTACTGTAATGCCAATAATCAGCAGACCAATGCCATTTAATGTATCTGAAACTGCCACTGCTTTGAGGCCGCCAAACACGGCGTAGATAGCACCAATAATACCCACACAGACAATGGTCAGCGTTAGCCCATAGCTGTAGCTCACATTGAGTAAGTTGGGAATATCAAATAGCTGCAGTACGGCAATGGAGCCAGAGTAGAGCACTGAAGGAATGGTGATCAGACCATAGCCCACCATAAACAGCACCACGCTCATGCGTCGAACATCATCGCCAAAACGATTGCTGAGAAACTGGGGCAATGTGGTAAAAGCGCCAGATAAATAGCGTGGCAAAAACACCAGAGCCATGACAATGGTGGCAATGGTTGCAGTCACCTCCCAGGCCATGCTGCTCATATTGTGGCCATAGGCCGACCCGTTCAAACCGATCAGGTGTTCTGCCGACAGGTTAGTCAGCACCATTGAGCCGGCAATAAAGACGCCGGTTAAACCCCGACCCGCGAGAAAGTAACCATCTTTGGTATCGGCGATGCCCTTGGTTTTTTGATAGGACACCCAGGCAACAATACCCATAAAAAACACACAGGACGCCAGTGTGGAAGTGATGTAGTTCAGTTCCAAAATCTATTCCCCTCGTTTATTTGTCAGAGCCCACAAAAAGCAACTGACAATTCTTGTTAGTTATTATCAATAAACTGCATATTAGGTCCCAGCGGAATTGTCACATCTTCAGGTACAAAGGCCGCTATCTTATTCAGTGCTAATTTGAGTTGATGGCTGCGACCTGCCGCAAACAGCTCGCCGTCTGGGAATCTCCGCCAGCGCTCACCCATACTGGCAGGCAGGTATATTTCAACATCCCCCTCAGGTTGTAAACAGGGTGCGACCAGCAGGCTGTCGCCTAACATAAACTGATCTTCAAAGCCCCAGGCCGCTTTTTCTTGCGGACAAGCCAGCACCATTGCTCGCTGAGCAGGCAGACCGGTTTGGCTGGAGGCTTTCATGACCTGGTTGAGATAGGGCAGCAACCTATAGCGCAATTCAAGCGCTTCAGTCACCGCTGCCTCCGCCTCTGCGCTATAAGACCAGGGTTCTCTGGCCCCTATGCCGTGTAGTCTGATATGAGCAGAGAATATGGCTGCCTGAGTCCAGCGCACATACAGTTCGTTATCTCTCTGGTCTGCGTAGAAGCCGCCAATATCTGTGGCATAAAAGGGAGCACCTGACAGGCCCCAGGAGATGCCGCCGCGCATACTGGCGGCGAGCCCGCCCCAATCAGCCTGCGGATCGCCACCCCATTGAGCCGGATATCTCTGACTGCCTGTCCATGAAGAACGGCTAAATAAAAATGGCCCAGATTTACAGTAAAGTTCTGCCGCCTCATAGACACAGCGGTTATATAAAAGACTGTACACATTGTGCAGTCTATCCCCACTGTCACCGTTGTATGCCAGCATATCCGGCTCAATTTGCTCGCCAAAATCAGCTTTGATCATGTCCACGCCCAAATCAAACAGTGGCTTATGACTATCACGCCAGAACTCATAGGCCTCTGGGTGGGTAAAGTCGACGATGCCAGATTCGGGCAGTGGAGTGAGTACCTCACCAAAGCAGCTGGTGTCCCACTGATAGCGATAGGTCTCTCCGGTTTTGCGATGTTTGAGTAACCAGCCCTTGGCAGACATCTCATCAAAAAGCGGATTGTCTACGGAGACCAGGGGGTATTCCCAGATACAGACTTTGAAGTTAAGCGCCTTTAATTCGTTCATCACCACAGCTGGTTCAGGGTAGCGGCTGGGGTCCCATTCAAAGGCAAATCTTGTCTGGGTATCCTGCCAGGCCCGCCCATCCAGTGTAATTACATCACAGGGCATCTGTTGCTCGCGGACCTTTCTGGCTGTGGACAATAATTCCTCCGCATCGCGATAATATGCCTTGGATAATATAACGCCAAGTGACCATTCAGGCGGCACTGGTGATCTTCCTGTTAACTCTGTATAGCTGCCGATCATCTGTGCAGGACTATCGGCGGCGAGCAAAAATATATCCATGTAGCTATCTTCGACCAGCAGACCATAGGCGCGCTGGGACCAGGACGGATAGCCTACGGCATGAGTCACAGGTGCGGGGGTATGCACAAAAACTCCCCAGCCATTGGGGCTCCAGGCAAAGGGTGTATTCTTGTAAGAAATCTCTGCATTGACCCCCAGCGCATCATGATTGTAGGAGCGCAGTAGCTGGCCACGTTTATCCAGACGGCCCCACTTTTCACCCAGCCCATAGACCGGCTCGCTAGAATCCAGATCCAGACTTATGAACCAACCCTGATCGACTTTTGCCACAGGGGGCAGCCGAAACTGACGCACAAAGTGGCCATCTGTAGGAGATCGCTGGATGCAGCAATCTCCTTTGTATAACTTAAAAGAAAACGGGCTGTGATTTACTTCAAGTCTGTAGTCAGCGCCAGAAATTACCGTCATATTATCTGCAGGCTCAGCAGACAGAGGTATAGCCGTCGGCTCGTTGACCAGCATACCGTAGTCCGCAGCCTGGGGTGCACCAAACCGCAGGCGTGCGCCGAATGAGTGCAGAGAAATTTCCATAGGTCCGGCATCTGTTTCCATCGACAGGGAGGTTTTATCGCCAGCCAGATGGCTAACCGTTGTTACCTCTACTGCAGGAATGTTATTCCAGGCCGGGGTTGCCTCTTCAAAACTGATCATTTAATTAAACCTTTTAACTGTTGATGTTGTTATTTTCTTACTGGGACTGGATATATTCATTGAGTTTTTCATCAGCCTGCTCGGCAAATAAAATACTGCAGGCTTCTCTTAGGCCTGGCGCCTGGATTATCTCATTGCGATTAATAACCTGTTCAATTTTGGAGCGTCGACGTAAAAAATCATCCAGTTTGGTCACCATTTCATACTGGGCAACCAGTTTAATTTCGCCGCGAATATACTCAGCATTCTCGATCAGGATTTCTGCATTGTCTGGATTGGCCTCAATCATCTGCAAAATATCAACAGCACGATGGCCATAGCGCCGCCAGAGTCTTTGCGATAGCGGCTCTGAAGACGAGGCGCTGGTGTTACTGTCGAGGTTCAGTGCTTTGGCCTGATTAAAATAGGCCTGTCTCTCTCTGTCATCAGGTTCGCCATACCAGATATTGTCTGGCCGGGGAATGGTTATCCCCAGTCGGGAGACAATTTGCGCGATCTCGTCACCCACATTGATGCAATCTGTCAGTTTGCCGCCAAAGATACTGATATGCTGGTCTTTACTGTTTACGTCAATCGCATGTTGGCGAGACAGTTTCAGCCAGTCGGCCTTATTGTTATTTCCTTTAACGGCGAGCGGTCGAACGCCGCAGCGCTCGGCGACAATATCCTCGCGGGTAAAGGGTTGCTTGAGTGCAAGCAGGCGGTTGACATTATCGAGGACAAATTTGCGATCCTCCTCTGTGATGGAGACCTGAGGGTTCTCAACCTGGGTATCTGTTGTGCCGATACAGGTTTTTGGTCCCATGGGAATAACAAAAAACAATCTTCCATCAGAGGCAAAAAACGCTAGCACTTTTGGGGTTGCAGCTACACGATCAACAACCAGGTGTATGCCTTTGGAAAAAAGATGCCGGTGCTCTGTGACCTGACCTGTAGTTAAGTTATGTTGGTCGACATAGGGGCCGCATGCGTTGACTAATGCTTTCGAGCGAATTTCAAATTCTTCACCGCTTGCATGGTCTTTAACTCTAGTTACCCAGAGGTTATCTTGCCGCACCGAACCCAGCGACTCGAGATAGTTTGCAACTACACCGCCATTGTCCATGCTCGAGCGAATAAAGTTAAAGACAAATCTAGAGTCATTGTCATAGAGATAACCATCGCTGTATTCAAAGCCACCGGCAACATTATCGGTTCTGATAGCGGGCTCAAGTTTTTTTAGTCTGTTTGCTGATAAATAGCGTGGCGGTTGAGTAAAGAATCGTCCAATGCCCCAGTAGAGGACAGTACCCAGAAAAACAAAAAATGGTGGGAGCCTGAATCCTTTCTCAATAGTGGTTAAAAACCTTATTTCTTTGACCACGGACGGATAGCTTCGCATCAACTGATTTCTACTTTTACATAGTTTGTTGACCAGTAAAAATTCGTAATTCTCTAAATACTTTATGCCGCCCCATACCAGATTGGAGGAGCTTGAGCTAGTTGACCCGGCAAAGTCGCCGCGGTCAATAAGAGCAACCTTTACTCCTTTGCTAGCCAGTGAGGCTGCAGCGACAGCACCATTTATGCCGCCACCCAAGATTAAAGTATCAAAAATGGTTTCGCGTAATTTCTGCAGATTGGTGGTTCTTAATTTCATTCGAGCCCTGGTTATACAATATTGCTATCTGTGGATTTGGGATTAGTTTGCAGAGCTTGAGTGGCATGCAAATTGATACCCTGGTCTATAAAGGTGATGGCATCATTAATCGTCGAGAACATAGTTTTCTCAGTCATATAATCGCTGAGTATTGAGGTTTTGATGCTGTCTCTTACCGGACCTATAGCATTGGTGATATAAAATTGAATGCCCTGTTTTTGTAAGTTTTCGATGACTTGCTGCAGCATAATAACCGCCGTGCCATCTACAGTGTTGATAGATTCTGCATCAAGCACCACAAATTGCAGAGCTTGCATGTCGCGCTGTTTTATCCAGCGGTACAGCACCGAGACAAAATAGTCCTTGTTGGCAAAATATATGGGTGCATCGAATCTAAAGATCAGCACATCATCGCGCACATGGGCGTCGGTAAATCGAGTGGTGTTGCGATACAGTTTGCCGTCCTGAATTGAGCCCAATTCAGTCATATGAGGTGAGGTGGTGTTATAGATCATCATCAGAATAGACAGGCTGACACCTATCATCAGGCCTTCCTGAACACCCAGCAGCAAGGTGGCCAAAAAAGTGGTTAATAGAATGTAAAATTCTCGCTTATTGTGAGCGTAGAGGGTCTTCATCTCGGCATATTTAAACAGGCCTGATACAGAGACGATAATAATCGCTGACAGTAGCACCTTGGGTAGGGGGTAGAAGATAAACAGGGGCGCAACGACCAGCATGGCAGTGCCAATAAATACTGACGAGAACAGTGCAGATACCTGAGTCTTTGCACCGGCCTCTCTAAAGGCTGCACTGCGGGAAAAGCTAGCTGAAACCGGGAATGCTCTGCACAGAGAGCCCACCAGGTTGGCTGCGCCCACGGCGATAAGCTCTAAGTTAGGCTGGGTATTGATTTTATCAGTTGGGTTTTCCAAAGACTTGCAGATTGACATGGTGCCCACATAACCCATAAGTGCCACAGTGATAGCTACGGGCAGCAAATCTTGAAGATCAGCTATGGACAGATTGGGCAGATTAAATGAGGGCAATCCCTGAGGGATTGATGACACCACATCTACACCCATGCCTTGCAGTTCCCAGATGCCGGAGGCGAGCATACCAAACACCAACAGAAACAGCGGAAAGGGCAGGGTAGGGAAGCGTTTTTTGGGCACTGTCATAATCAGCATACCCAGAACGCCAATACCCAGAGTCAGCCAGGACCAGTCAGGTACTTGCAACAACAGCTGGTACAGCAATACAAAAATATTGCCACCAACAGCGTCCACGCCGAGCATGGTTTCGAGCTGGCTGCCCATAATTATCAGCGCTGCGGCAGAGGTATAACCCACAATTACTGGGTAGGATAAGAAGTTGGCGATAAATCCAAACTTGACCAGCCCCAGCCCAAGTTGCAGGACACCGACCATCAGTGTCAGTAGAATTGCCAGCTCTAGATAACGCTCGGAACCTGGCTCAGCCAAAACGCTGAGTCCAGTGATAATCAGAATTGAGTCCAGTGCTACCGGACCCATTGAAATCTTGTTAGAGGTGCCTAAAAGGGCGTAAACAATGGGCGGGAAAATACAGGCATAGAGTCCATATTCTGGAGGCAAGCCGGCCACAAGAGCGTAACCCATACCCTGGGGTATTAGCATAAAGGCTATGACCAGCCCGGATAACAGGTCGCTCTTGAAGGTACCGCTGTGGTAATCCTGCAGCCATATCAGGCCAGGGAACAGCTTAGTTAGCATTGTTGTTGTCACCTGTGTTTAATCCGCCGCAGCAACAATGGCTGTGGAGATTGGTTTTTATGGAGCTAGCTGTAACAGTTATTGCCATTTATTAGTCTTCAAGTTACTTGTTATCGTATTTGTTTGATATAAAAAAGTTCAAATATTGTGTTGACTATTCTTATGTCTTATATAATATATATTTAAAATGTTTTCGCAACAGATGAGAATCAAAAATGTCGCAAAAAAATAAAGCAAGCATTGGTCTTGGCCTTTGGAAGATAGCCAATGATCAATGTGCTGAGGCTGTTTATAACGCCATCAAGATAGGTTACAGGCATTTGGATAGTGCCTGTGATTATGGCAACGAGATAGAGGTGGGACAGGGGATCGCCAGAGCTATTGCCGATGGTCTCTGTTCTCGCGAGGAGCTCAGTGTGACCTCCAAGCTGTGGAACACCTATCACAGTCCAGAGCATGTAAAGCCTGCTCTGGAGAAGATTCTCTCTGATCTGCGCCTCGACTATCTGGATTCTTTTCTTATCCACTTCCCAATAGCTCAGGCATTTGTGCCCTTTGAGGAGCGTTATCCGCCCGAGTGGCTGTACGACCCAGAGGCAGAGAGCCCAGCTATGAAGCTGTCCCATGTTCCTCTGGCCGATACCTGGGGAGCTATGGAGGAGTTGGTGCATTCGGGTCTGGTTAAGCGCATTGGGGTCTGTAATTACAACTCAGGCCTGCTTCATGATCTGATGTCTTACTCGAGTATCAAGCCAGCTGAACTGCAGATCGAATCCCACCCCTATTTAACTCAGGAATCGCTTATTCGACTGGCGCAGAGCTATGACATAGCGGTGACAGCATTTTCGCCCTTTGGTGCGCTGTCCTATATAGAGTTAGATATGGCAAATCCTGACGAGTCTGTATTGGCTCAGAGGGTGATTACCCAGGCTGCCGAGAATCACAGTAAAACGCCGGCTCAGATAGTGCTGCGCTGGGGTATCCAGCGAGGTTGCTCGGTGATCACCAAGACTACCAAACCCCAGCGCTTGCAGGAAAATCTACAGGTCTTTGACTTCGCTCTCAGCGACGATGAAATGGCGGCGATTTCAGCCCTAAATAAAAATCGTCGGTTTAATGATCCCGGTGTGTTCTGTGAATCTGCTTTTAACACCTTTTACCCAATTTACGACTAGGAGACAGCTCAGTGGCCTACAGTAGTAATATGCTTGCAGATCTTGAATATAATCCGGATAACTTCCCTTCGATTATCGTTAACGACGGCTCGATCAGCACCCTGGAGCAAGCTCGGGCTTGGATTAGTGACAATCAGGCAGCCCTGAAGAAAGAGCTAGCCTGCACTGGTGCTCTTTTATTTAGAGGTTTCCCGGTAAGCGATGCGGTAAGTTATGACAGATTCTTCTCTGGGTTCGGTTACAGCAACTTCACCTATGAAGAATCTCTGTCAAATGCGGTGCGTATCAATTACACCGATCTGGTATTCAGCGCCAATGAAGCACCGAAAGATGTAGAAATTTATCTCCACAATGAAATGGCTCAGACGCCAGTGTTCCCTAATATAATTTCTTTGTTTTGTGAAAAGACTGCGGACACAGGTGGTGCAACCATCCTCTGTCGGTCGGATACTGTGTTTGAAAAACTGGCTGCAGCTGAGCCTCAGCTGGTGGAGAAATTGGCCAGCGAAGGTGTTAAATACACCAATACCATGCCCAGTGGCGATAATCCGGAGTCCGCTCAGGGCCGCGGTTGGCAGAGTACATTAAGCGTGACAACTACAGAGCAGGCAGAAGATAAGCTGCGTAATCTGGGCTATAAGTGGCAGTGGCATGCAGACGGATCTCTGTCGGCCCAAACCAGAGCATTGCCCGCTATCAAATCAGTGGGTAATGGCAGGCAGGTTTTCTTTAATCAGATTATTGCCGCCTATCAGGGATGGCAAGGTGTTAAAGAGGACCCCTCTGTTGGACTCTGCTTTGGCGATGATTCGGCAATTCCCATGCACTTTTTGGATACCATCTGTGATTTAGCTGCACAGACGGCCTACGACCTAGTTTGGCAAGACGGTGATGTGGCTGTGGTTGATAACCATCTCTCTATGCATGGGCGCCGACCCTATGGTGGTGACACTGTGCGCAGGGTGCTGGTTACGCTGGGAATTTGATTAAACGCCCAGTATTTCTCAACAAGCTGACCTGCAAACTCCTTGACTCTCTAGACTCACCTCTCTGGGCGGTTTGATCCCGCCCAGAGACCCTTCTATCGCAAAAGATTTCTCCAGGGGGAGCGGATTCCCCAATCCGGCCCGTCACATACCGATGCAAAAATTCGCATCCAACAATAACTGAAATAATTTATTACTTTGGGGAAACATATATGTTTAGAAAGTCAAAACTTTCCGCAGCTGTTCTTGCCGCTGCTGGAACACTGAGTGCTGGCCAGGTCATTGCCCAAGAAGGCATGATCGAAGAGGTTGTCGTTAGCGGCATCCGAGGCAGTCTTGAGCGTGCAATGGACACCAAGCGCGATTCTTCTGGTGTTGTAGATGCAATCTCTGCAGAAGATATCGGTAAATTCCCGGATACCAACCTGGCTGAATCACTTCAGCGTATCTCAGGTGTATCTATCAACCGTGTAAATGGTGAAGGTTCTGAAGTAACAGTTCGCGGCTTTGGCGGCGGCTTTAACCTGGTCACCCTTAACGGTCGTCAAATGCCTTCAGCTAACGTTGGTACTATCACTGGTAACCCGCTGGATCAGGGCGCCTCAGGAAGCAGCCGTTCATTTGATTTCTCAAACCTGGCCTCTGAAGGTGTTCGCGGCCTGCAGGTCTACAAGACTGGCCGTGCTGCAGTAGCAACTGGTGGTGTAGGTGCAACTATTAATGTTGAGACAGTTAGACCTCTGGAAGCGTCTGGTACTCAGGTTAGCCTGGGTGTTAAGGCTGTAGACGATACCAGTGGCGACGACATTACTCCTGAAGTTAGCGGGCTTTACAGCTGGACTAACGACGATGCCACTTTCGGTGTTTCTGTATTTGGTAGCTTCCAGGAGCGCGACTCTGGTAGCCGTCACTCTTCAGTTGAAGAGTTTGGTCTGCGTACCTGGGACAGCTCAAACCCCAAAAACCTGGCTAACCTGGGTATCGTTGATGACGCGACTATCGAAAACGCGCCAAATGACGGTCAGCTAGTTTATCGCCCAACTAATCTGGGTCTGGGTTTCAACGAAGATAAGCGCGAGCGTACCAATGGTTTGCTGACTGCACAGTTTGCTCCCAATGATGAGATGACGTTCACTGCTGATTTCGCCTATGCCGAAAATGTTCAGGACTCTACTTCTCTGATTGACGGTCTGTGGTTTAACGGCACTGTTGACTATGTTGAGTATGACGGCAACCCAGTTGTTGCTGCTCCAGTAATCTTCGCAGAAGACGTATCTGGTGGTAAGGATTTCTTCTTCCAGAATCTCGATATGGGTACCAAGGACACTCTGGAATCATTCGGCTTGAACTTTGACTGGAATGTTAGCGACAAGCTGAACCTGCGCTTCGATCTGGCATCTTCAGAAGCTGAGAGTGGTGGTAATGGTCCTCTGGGTCATAACGTACTGCGTATGAACGTTGCTGGTGCTACTGCCGGTTGGCAGGCTGTTGACTTCGGTCAGGCAGTTCCTCAGGGCGTGGCCTCTATTGATGATTCATCTAAAGGTAATGCAAATGGCGTCTTTGATGCCCCTGATGTTGGTTCTCAGGTGACTCAGTTCACTAGCTCTGACCAGGTAGCTAAAATTAACCAGTTCTCCTTTGACGGTACCTTTGCTGTATCAGATTCTGTTGAGGTAGATTTTGGTCTTGGCTTTATGGACTCTGAGATGCAGCAGACTCGTATCGGTGGTTCTAATGCTCTGGGTGGCTGGGGTGTTGATGCTCCAGGTGATATTCCTGAAGGTCTTATCCAGCAGGTAAACACTCTGGGCGAGTTCGACTATAACGGATCTGGCGTTGCCGGTGTTTCTCAGCCCGCTGGTGAAACGGCTCCTATCGCTCTGGGTTCTGTTTCTTGGCAGACTGATCCACTGACACTGCTGAATGCTATCGCTGGTGACTATGGTTACGATCCCGCCAACATGCCTATCAACAGCACTGCTGATAATCTGGTTGAAGAAGACACTGTGTCTCTTTACAGCCAGGTTAGAATGGACGGTGAAGTCGGTGGCATGCCATTTGATGTTGTAGCTGGTATTCGCTGGGAAGAGACTGAAGTAACTTCAACTTCACAGCAGTCAGTGCCTAGCGCCTTTGTATGGGAGTCAAATAATGACTTCTCATTCAGTCTGGGTTCCGGTGTTTCAGCTCTGGCTGAAGACTACACATACAGTGCATTGTTGCCTAGCCTGGACATTTCGGTTGATATTACCGACAGTCTGAAAGCTCGTGCTTCTTTCAGTAAGACACTGGCTCGTCCAACCTACAGCGATATGTACACTGCTACTTCAGTAGAAGCGCCAAGCCGTATTACTCACCTGGGTGATCAGCCTTCTGCCAGCCAGGGTAACGTTGCTTTGGATCCTCTGGAATCCAACAACTTCGACCTGTCGGTTGAGTACTACTACGGTGATGCAAACTACTTCTCTGTTGGTTACTTCCAAAAGAATGTATCCAACTTTGTGGGTATTCAGCAGTCTAACCAATCACTGTTTGGTTTGAGAGATGCTACAGCTTCAAACAGCACCTTCTTATCTCAGGCGATTACCGAGCTAGCTGAATTAGGTCTGGCAGAGAGCGAAGATAGACTGTTCTCCATGACTGCAATCCTGCAAAATCTTGATTCCTTCGACGGTGCAACCGGTGCTGAGGCATATACCAATGCCATGGCGGGTGGTACTGAGCAGGAAGGTCACGACGCAATCTTCAGTGCTTACGATGTAACACCTGTTGCAACGGATCCTGAAATTCAGTTTGCAGTTAAGAGCCCAACCAACTCTCAGGATGCTGAAATCTATGGTTTTGAGATTGCTTCTCAGCACTTCTTTGGTGACACAGGCTTCGGCTACCAGTTTAACGTTACTATGGTAGAGGGTGATATTGGTTACGATAATGGATCTGATCCTAGTCAAGACCAGTTTGCACTGCCTGGCTTAAGTGACACTATGAACCTGGTGGGTATTTACGAGAAAGATGGTCTCTCTGCCCGTTTAGCCTATAACTGGCGTGATGACTTCTTGAACCAGGTTAACCGTTCAGTAGGTAGTACTCGTAACCCTGAGTACATTGAGTCCGTTGAGCAGCTGGATTTGAACGTAAGTTATGAGTTCAACTCTGGTGTTACTCTGTCTCTGGATGCGATCAACCTGACCGGTGAAGGGCAGCGCAAGTATGGTCGTACTCCGACTGCTGCATTCTTCGTTCAAGAGCTTGATCCACGCTACGTATTCTCAGCACGTTACACGTTCTGAGTTAAATAAAGTGCTCTCTTCGGCGGACCCCCCGCCGTCGTCGAGAGCACTAATATTTTGAGTAGCATCAAGAAGAAGTAACAAAGCAGTTTCGATAAGGCCTCCATGTAGTTTCTACCGGGGGCCTTATTTTTTTATTACAATGGTAGACTGGTGTTTACCGCCTATAACTAAAAAATCGGATAATTAAATGAGCCAAGCTGTACTCCTGAATAACGTCGAACACAAAGACCTAAAAGTTGATTCCAGCCTCCGCGCTGAATATGGCGACAATGTGAATCGCGCGCTGGCCTTTTCTACAGAATTTGGCGATCTGCAAAAAGAGTACCCCATACTTTTTTATAAAGACCCAAAAGCCGAAACCTTTCAGGCCCATGTGATTCTGGGGCTTGAGAAGGATGAAAATCTGTTTCTCGGCGACGATGGCTGGTTGGGCAACTATGTGCCCGCCGTATTGGCCCGCGGCCCATTTATGATTGGCTTTCAAGATCGCGAGATCGACGGCAAAGCTGTCAAAGAGCCAGTTATTCATATTGATATGGAAAGCCCTAGAGTGAATGTCGAAACTGGCCAGCCTCTATTTCTCGCCTATGGTGGCGATACCCCCTATCTAGAAAAGATTATGCAAACCCTGCAGGTTATTCATCAGGGTGCTGCGCTGGACGAGGGCTTCTTTGCAACACTGGATTCCATGGAACTGCTGGAACCAGTGAATATAGAAATTTCCCTAAGCAATATTGCCAATGTTAATTTGCGCGACTACTACACTATTAACAGTGATAAGTTGGCACAGTTGGATGCCAAAAATTTGGAAAAACTCAACAGAGCGGGCGTATTGAGTCTGGTATTTTTTGCCCTGGTGTCCATGGGTAATTTCAGTAAGCTGATTGAGTTGAAAAACAAGAAAATGGCAATTACCTAAGGGCACGCCGGTTACGATGCGATCACTATGAGTTACTTAGACGGCCAGGTTCCTGTTCTAGAGTCTGTGAAGCCCGACCAGATTCCTTTTGATCAGCTGTTTGCAGCTGAGGGGCCAGTTATTTTGCGCGGTCTGGTCTCCGATTGGTCCCTGGTGCAAGCTGGTAAAGAGTCGCCAGGCAAAGCAATGGATATATTGCAGGGCCACTCCAGTGGCAAGCCGGTAGGTGTCTATATTGCCCCACCTGAAACCAGGGCAAGGTTTTTTTATAATCAGGATTGCACTGGCTTTAATTACCAGAGCAAACACCTGCAGCTCAGTGAGATCTTTGCTCAGATTCGCGAAGCGCAAAACAATCCCGATCGCTCTTACTACTATATGAACTCACTCACCCTGGATAACTGCTTTCCAGGGCTGCGCGAGCACAACGATCTGAGCTTTGATCATCAGGTGTTTACCCGTAATAAGCCACTCTCTAAAGTCTGGGTAGGTACTGAGTCGATTGCAGCGGCCCACTATGATGTGCCTAGCAATCTGGCCTGCTGTGTGTTGGGTGCACGTCGCTTTACTCTGTTTCCACCAGAGCAGATTCACAATCTGTATCCTGGCCCCCTGGAGCCGACGCCTGGTGGACAGGTGATCACTATGGTCGACCTCAAGAATCCGGACTTTGAGCGCTTTCCGCGGGCTCGTCAGGCGCTGAAGGCGGCAGTGGTAGTAGATTTACAGCCCGGTGATGCGGTCTACTATCCGAGCATGTGGTGGCATCAGGTCGAGGCCCTATCGCCATTTAATATCATGATTAATTTTTGGTGGCTCACCTCTCCCGCCCATATGGGCAACCCCATGGATATTGTCATGCATGCCATACTGGGTTTGAGAGACCGCCCCGAGGCTGAAAAAAACGCCTGGAGACAGGTCTTTGAGTACTATATCTTTGGCCCAGCAGAGACCCCGCGAGAGCATCTGCCTGTCAATATTCAGGGAGCCTTGGGTGATCTGGATGAGGATAGCATTAGACGTCTGCGTGCCCTGGTAAAAAACAAGCTTAATCGGTAGAGATAGCCAGCCTGGAAGATTCAAGGGCCGGGTATCTTTGCGCATTACAATAGTTGGAGCAAAAAATAATGTTGAAAGTGGTTATTGCAGGGGGTGGAACCGCTGGCTGGTTGGCAGCCTGTGGCCTCTCGTCGCGTTTGGGTAGCCTGCTGGATATCACCTTGGTGGAGTCTGATGCTATTGGAACCGTGGGTGTGGGCGAGGCTACCATTCCGCCTATGCGCAACTTCCACCGCATTATGAATATTAATGAGCAGGAGTTTATGCGCGAGACCCAGGCGACTTTTAAGCTGGGTATTGAGTTTGATAACTGGGGGCAGGACGGCGATAGCTATATCCACTCATTTGGCGAAATTGGTCAGCGTTCATGGATGGCAGAGTTTCATGAATTCTGGATGGAAGCCCAGTCCCAGGGTTTCGGTGGCAGTCTCGACGACTACTGCCTCGAATTAAAAGCTGCTAAGGCGGGCAAGTTTGCCACCCAAATCGATGACACCAGATTAAATTTTGCCTTCCATCTGGACGCCACCCGCTATGCTAAGTATCTACGCAAAAAAAGTGAGGTAGCCGGGGTGCGCCGCGTTGAGGGTCTCATTAAAGAGGTTCAAAAAGATCAGCAGTCCGGTGAAATTAAGGCACTGTTATTAGATAGTGGTGAACTGATCGAGGGTGATCTATTTATTGACTGCACCGGCTTCCGCTCTCTACTGCTAGGTGAATCACTGGGTGTAGAGTTTGATGACTGGAGTCACTGGCTGTTCTCGGACAGAGCTATTGCCGTGCAGACCACGGCTACTGAAGAGCCAGTACCCTATACCAGAGCCACAGCCCATGCCTCCGGCTGGCAATGGCGCATTCCGCTGCAGACCCGTGTGGGCAATGGCATTGTTTATAGCAGCCGCTTTATGTCTGATGACGAGGCCAGGGAGACACTGTTAAATAATATTTCTGGCGAGATGATTACCGAACCCAGGCAGCTTAAATATCGCACTGGCAGTCGTCAGAAATCCTGGCATAAAAACTGTGTGGCCCTGGGGCTGTCCAGTGGCTTTATCGAGCCATTGGAGTCCACCAGTATCCATCTGGTGATGACTGCAATTATTCGTCTAATACGGCTGTTTCCGTTTGGCGATTCCAGCGAGGCACTGGCCGACCGATTTAATCAGGAAACCCGCACCGAAATAGAAACCGTGCGTGATTTTGTGATTTTGCACTACAAGCAAACCCAGCGTACCGACAGTGATTTCTGGAATGCCTATCGCACCATGGAAATACCGGATACCCTCGCCCATCGCTTGGAGATCTTTGAGAAAAATGCCTATGTGTGGCCAGATGACGTAGCTCTGTTCAGAGTCGACTCCTGGGTGCAGGTTATGATGGGGCAGGGTCTGACTCCCAAGACTTATCATGGCGCTGGCAAACTGACTGATAAGACTTCTCTTGCCCAATCACTGGCCAAGATGAAATCGTCGATTGATGAAAAGGTACAGAAACTGCCGACTCATCAGCAGTTTATTGACCATTACTGCCAGGCCCCTCAGGGGGACTGATCCGCAGACGAGTTGAAGGCATTATGACTAAAACTGTAGTGATAGTAGGTGGCGGCAGTGCTGGCTGGTTAACAGCCGGAATTATTGCCGCGCGGCACAATCCACTGGATAAGACCGGTCAGGGCACCAGAGTCATATTGCTGGAATCTCCGGATGTTGCCAATCTGGGTGTCGGCGAGGGCACCTGGCCGACCATGCGTGATACGTTGCGACAGATAGGTATTTCTGAAGCCGATTTTTTGCGGGCCTGCGATGTCAGTTTTAAACAGGGGTCGCAGTTTATTAACTGGCAGCGGGGAGAGGGTGAGTCTTATTATCATCCATTTGTTCCTCCAGGTGGTTATGGTTCGGTTAATCTGGCTGCCCACTGGCTCAGTGGTGACAGTGACCGCACCTTTGCAGATACGGTTTGTCCCCAGGGTAAAGTCTGTGATCTGGGGCTAGCGCCGAAAACAGCGCAAACTCCTGAGTATGCCTTTGGGCTGAACTATGGTTACCATCTCAATGCAGGCAAGTTTGTTGAGTTGCTGCAGCAGCACTCTGTGGACAATCTGGGAGTGGTTCATCAACTGGGCCATGTGGACTCGGTGTTGAGCGCTGACAATGGTGATATCCAAGCCCTGTGCCTGAGCAATGGCGAAACCCTGTCAGCGGATCTGTTCGTTGACTGCACAGGTTTTGCTGCGCTGTTAATTGGTAAGCACTATCAGGTGCCCTTCGTCTCCCGGCGCGACTGCCTGTTCAATGATACTGCTCTCGCAGTGCAGGCCAATCACGCTGATAGGGATACGCCTATAGCCTCATGCACAAAATCAACGGCTCAATCCAGTGGCTGGGTCTGGGATATTGCGCTGCCCACCAGGCGCGGTATTGGCCATGTTTTTTCCAGCCAGCACAGCTCAGTGGAAAAGGCTGAGGAGGAGCTGCAGCGCTATCTAAGTGCAGATCCGGCACTGGCCAAAGATCAGCCCAGTCCGCGCAAAATAACCTTTCAGCCCGGTCATCGCGAGACCTTCTGGCATAAGAACTGTGTTGCTGTGGGAGTTTCAGCAGGCTTTGTTGAGCCATTAGAGGCCAGCGCTCTGGTGCTGATTGAAAAGTCAGCAGAGTATGTTAGCAACAATCTGCCCCAGGACAGAGCGGCAATGACAGTGGTCAGCAAGCGTTTTAATGAGATTATTAGTAAGTACTGGGTCGATATAATTGATTTTCTAAAGCTTCATTATGTACTGTCAGAGCGCACCGATTCTCAGTATTGGCGGGATCATAAGGATCCACAAACTATGCCCGACAGCCTTAGGGATTCTCTGGAGCTGTGGCGCCATCAGGTGCCCTGGGTCTCTGATAGTAATAATCGGGCAGAGCTATTTTCTGCCGCAAGCGTACAGTATGTGCTCTATGGCATGGGCTTTGTGACCGAAATTAATAGCGGCCGTTACCGTCAATGGGATAAGGATGCTGTATTGGCAGAGCGGTTGATGCGGGATAATTTGGCCAAGACTGAGATGTTTATGGCCAGTCAGCCCACTAACCGCGACCTGCTTAATTTGGTGCGCGGCGCCTAAATAGAAAGTGCCTAGTCCGAGAACTGGATAAAGCTGGTCACCGTGAGGCGTCCAGTCTCCGGGCTGGGATCAAAGTTATAGTCTGGTCCAATAATTCCTGAATGCAGGCTAGACCCTCGATACATTAGCAGCCGGTTATAGACTGCAGTATGGGACACAATTTCTGAATAGTCCTCAGTGCCGCCGCTGATATAGCCCTTAGGCTGTCGCGCCGGATCCTGCAGTCGACTCATCAGGCTTGCCTGATAGTTGCCAAATCTACTGTTATCAATATATTCATAACCGGTCTCACTGTGACGAAAAAATCCAGTACCCGAGTCCGGTGCATCGCACAAATAATGTATCACTGCTAGGCTATTTCTTGAAGGCGCGTCAAAGTGGGGAATGCGCTGCATAGGTTTAAGATCTTGGGGTTTAAAGGTAACAATAGAGAACTTGGACGCCGCCGATTTTATCTTGCGCAGATCAAGGCCAAAAAAATCACCGATAATGCCCTGGAAATTTCTCACCAGACCTATGATATAGGCATCGCTGATCGACATTCTGACGCCTGGATAAAAGCTATCGGCCACCGCGAAATCATTTCGTGCGATGGCATCTTGCCTCAGTATCTCAGCGCCTTGTATATATGAGTCAACGCGCATCAGCTCTTGCTGATCAGCGCCAATCTTCAGACATTGATAGTCCATATTTTGGCATAGCGCATAGGTTGATTTATCATCGACAGGCATTGTTTATTTCCTGTCACTGATGATATTTAAGACATAATGTATTTTTTGCATGCTTAAAGCATAAATCAAATTTTGGTTGCTGCACACAGCTGATTATGTTGATAAGAATTTGGCAAAAAAACGCCCATTTCAGAGGGTGGATTAGTCAGGGTAGAACGTCTTATTATAGTGGTTGTTGCTCGCTATTTATAGCGATTGGGGATCTGCCCCGTAGTTGAGTAAAGATGCTTAGTTGGTCGAAAGGGTTTTATGACGCCTGATAGTCGAAAGTTGGAGATGCACGACGTCTATATCCGCCACCATACGGAGCTTTGCCGCTATGTGGTGAATAAAGCCAATGTAAGTACTGATGAGGCCCAGGATATAGTGCAGGCGGCGTTTACCCGCGTCATTGAAATGGACTTTCAGGATATTAAAAATCCAAGAGCACTGCTATATAAGACCAGTTACAACATTGCTATCGATCAGAAGCGTCATGGTGGTGTGCGTCAAAGACATGTCCAGGCGGTTGTTGACTCAGGCACGACGCTGGTTGAAGAGTTGAGTCCGGATCGTATATATGACGGCAGACGTGAGCTGACACAGGTGGTCGAAGCCCTGTGGGATATGCCTAAAAAGCGCAGAAGGCTACTTATAATGAATCGGTTTGACGGATTGAGCTATGCGCAAATATCACGCACGGTCGGTTTGTCGGAGACCGTAGTACGCAAGCATGTTGCCAAGGCACTGCTTGACTGCCAGAGGGCCCTGCAGCCCCAAACTGATCAGAATTCTAAATGAGCGAAAATTTTATGCAGTTATCAGACCAGATTAATAAGCAGGCCGCAGAGTGGTTTACACTGATGCAGTCAGCGGACGTGTCTGCCGAAGATCGCCAGGAGCTCAATAACTGGCTGTCAGAGCATACTGATCATCAACAAGCCTACCAACAGATAGAGCTTGTATGGCAGAGCCTTGGTGAACTGTCTGGCACTGAAGAGGGTGCCGAGCTAAGTCGCTCAGTAGAGCCGCTCTCCACTCGACTAAAAGCCTTTTTGTCCGAGCTTGTACCTGCACCCAGGTATGCCATGAGCTTTGCAGTAGCCTGCGTCGCAGTTGTAATCATGCTATTGCCAGAGCCCAGCAAGCCAATTACTACTCACTACAGCACCAAAGCTGGTGAAATTAAAACCATTACTCTGGCAGATAGCAGCGAAATTACTCTGGGTGCCAAGTCGCAACTTAGTACAGTCATCTCAGATGCTGAGCGATCAGTTAATCTGCTCAGTGGTGAGGCCTTTTTCGATGTCGCCAAAGACAGACAAAAACCATTTTTTGTTACCACTAATAACCTATCTGTAGAAGTGGTGGGAACCCAATTTAATGTTCAGCAGGTACGAGACTCCGTCAGCGTAGCTGTTGTAGAGGGCATAGTGAATATCTTCGGCGAGAGTATCCAGGGCCCCCAGTCGGAGTTTCTGCCAGCTGTAGTTTTGACGGCTGGGCAGAGCGTTGTTAAAGAAGCTGGTGCTGCCTTCGAAGCGGTGTCGGCTGTGTCTGTCTCGGATACAGGTGCCTGGCGTATGGGGCGACTGATATACAGAGATATCCCATTGGCAGATATTGTTGCAGATGCTGGCCGATATATAGATAGCAAGATACTGTTGCAATCAGACGAGCTTGCTGATGTGAAGGTCACCATGACATTGCGCACCGACCAGGTGAGTCAGTTGCCGGAAATGCTATCGCAGACACTGCCACTGCAAGTTCATGTTATTTCAGACAGTATCACCCTGCTAAAAAACTAACTATACAGGGCTGTGGCTTTATCGAAGACGTCTTCGAACTTTTTATACTGTGCAGAGCCAGTTAAATTAATCTTCAACTAACAATAAAAACTACCAGAGGGATTTATGACCGCAGCGTCCAGCAACGAGAGACTGACTATTCTAAAAATCACCATTGTCGCCGCATTGGGCGGACTGTTATTTGGCTATGACACAGGTGTGATTGGCGGAAGCCAGCTGTACTTTACCGAATATTTCAATTTTTCAGCCGCTGAGCAGGGCTGGGCAGTCAGCAGTGCTCTTTACGGCTGTCTGGTAGGCGCTCTGGCTGGTGGTTATCTCACTAAGCGTATCAGCAGAAAATATACCTTGATTCTGGCGGCAGCGCTTTTCACTATCTCAGCCTGGGGTTCGGGTATTGCCAACAGCCTTAATGAGTTGGCAATCTATCGCATTATTGGTGGCCTGGCCGTGGGCATGGCCTCGCTGGCGGCCCCTATGTATATTGCCGAGATAGCCCCACCCAGACTACGTGGACGCCTGGTGTCTTACTACCAGCTGGCGGTGGTTATCGGCTTCTTTGTTGTCTTTTTAGCCACTTATTTTATCGGTGGGGGTGATACTCAGAACATGTCGCCTGAGGTGCTGGAGGAGTTACACAAACACAATGTAAACCAGGGCTGGCGCATTATGTTTTGGTCTGAGCTGCTGCCAGCTGGAGCCTTCTTCCTGCTTTTATTTACCGTGCCCCATAGCCCGCGCTGGCTGGTTCTAAAGGGCCGTACTGATGAGGCAAAAGCGGTACTTGCGCGCATTACTGCAACTGAGCAGGAAGCCGCCGCTGAACTTGCCGATATACAGGCATCCCTGACCAATAGCCCAGCACCCAATATGGCGATGCTATTTGGCAAAGGTATTGGCTTTGCCCTGTTTCTGGGCGTCATGCTGTCGATCTTTCAGCAGATCACTGGTATTAATGCGATCCTCTATTATGGCGCAGAAATCTTTAGTAATGCTCTGGGCTATGGCCCGGAAGATGCGCTCAAGCAGCAGCTGTGGCTGGGGGCGGTCAACCTGATTTTTACCTTTGTGGCTATTTATAAGGTCGATAGCTGGGGCCGCAAGCCACTGTTTATTGGTGGCAGCATTGGTATGTTTGCAGGACTGACGGTGCTGGGTCTGACTATTTATACTGGACAGATGGGAGTGATTTCTCTGCTGGCTATTCTGGTATTTATCGGCTCATTTGCTATGTCCATGGGCCCGGTGGTCTGGGTGATGTTATCGGAAATGTTTCCTAATAATGTGCGTAGTGTTGCCATGTCGATCGCGGTAGCAGCTCAGTGGCTATTTAATGCACTGGTGGCCAACAGCTTTCCACTGGTCAATGAAAGTGCGCTAAATCAAAATGGTTTTAATGGCGCCTTACCCTATTTTATCTTTGCTTCATTCTGCGTGGTGGCCATGGTATTTGTCTGGAAGCTGGTGCCTGAAACCAAAGGCAAGTCGCTGGAAGAGATGGAAGCTCTGTGGTCGGCCAGAGAGGACAGCTAAGTTAGCGCTCTAAAATCGACCAAGGTGGCCTTTGGCGGGATCAAATACATTTGCAGATGGGTATAATCAAACGGTGAAAGCGAGGTTTTGGCTGAATACAGGAAATAGATCGTCACCAAAAGGTGAGAAATAGATAATTATAATAGAGCGAGAGAGTGGATAACCACGCCAATAATTTTTGATTATGAATAGGTCGAAGAAGGTGGGGGCTGGGGTACTGCAAAGATCATTAGGTGCGGTAGCGGTCTCTCTCGTGCTTAATTTTGCATTTATTCCTCAGAGTATTGCTGAGACAGATCAAGATAGAACCCAGTTTAATATTTCGTCCCAATCTTTAGAGCTGGGGCTGGTAGCATTTTCGCTGCAGGCAGACATCAATATAGTCGGCACCACCGCACTGCTGCAGCAGCATGTGATTCCAGATATCAAAGGCTATTTCACTAACTCAGAGGTCTTGGCCATGCTCTTTGAGGGCAGCGGCCTGCAGTATAAAATTATCAATGATTCCTCTATATCGATTTTTGCTGAGAAGCCAGTCGTGGGAGAGACCTATCTTCAAGAAATTATTGTCACTGCTGCTGGCAGGGCAACAGATCTGCAAAAAACCCCGATTGCGGTCTCGGTATTTGATCAAGCCAGGCTCGACTCCAGTAACTCTACCAATTTGGTAGGGCTCACCCATATGGTGCCTGGCCTGGAGATGACCAGCACGGCTCCCCAGGCTGCGATGCTGGTACAGCTGCGCGGTGTGGGCACTACCAATATTACTGAAATTGCCGATGGCCCAGTGTCGATCCATGTTGATGGTATCTATTCCCCCAGATCACAGGCCGCGGCGGCCCTGCTCTATGATGTAGATCGCATTGAGGTCTTGCGCGGGCCCCAGGGTACGCTGCTTGGCCGCAACTCGACCTCTGGCAGTGTGAATATCTATAACCGCAAGCCCTCACTGGACAATGTAAGTGGTAATTTCTCAACTACAGCAGGTAACTATGATCGTCGAGCGTTGCGCGGTGCCCTGGATGTACCAATTACTGATAGCTTTGGCTTGCGCTTTGCTGGTGCGACTCTGCAACATGATGCCTATACCGATCTGTTGAACAGCTATATGGGTCTCGGACCCCAGTATCCGACGACTGCCGACGAGTTGACTGATTTTGATCAGGCTGTAGACCATGGTCAGAGAGGTCCGGAAAGAGCAGACCAGACTAGTTGGCGAATATCATCTCTGTGGCAGCCAACAGAGAGCTTTAGTGCTCTGACCAGTGTCGAGAAATATCGGGATCAGGGCACAGGTCTGGCTCAGCTGGACCCCAGCCTGGTTAATCAGGGCATTAGAGCCGTGGTATCTGACAGCCCATCGTTTCTTGATTTGCATAATCGTACCCTGCGCTCCCAGCTTGACTACAAGGTTGCCGACTATTCGCTGCGTTATCTGTATGGGCGTTCCCAGATGAACCGCGAGCAGATTGTCGATGCTGATAATGGTAGAACCAGCAGTTTTGAACAACAGCGCACCCATAGCTCCAGTTTCCGGTTTTCCTCTCATGAGCTGCAGTTAATGAACGATGATAGCGAGCGGCTGCGCTGGTTGCTGGGTACGTTTTACTCTCGCGAAAATAACAGTATTGTGTTTGCTGTGGATCAGCAAAACGCTGGTGGAGGTCGCTATCCAGAGGGCGCCTCTAGCTGGATTAGCAATCTTGATGGTGCTGCGGTGTCCTATGCTATTCAGCCTGACCGACGAGTGAAATCTCTGGGGCTATTTGCCCAGGCCACCTATGATATTGATCAACTGCGGCGACTGACCCTGGGAGCCAGATATACCAGAGATACCAAGTCAGATCGCGATGGCCGGGCGATTAATTGCCGGGTGACTTCTCAGTTGGGGCCCTATACTGAAGCTAACTCAATTGGGCCAGGAGCTCCGCGGCCAGAACAAATTTATGCCGATGCTGCTACCCAGCTGGCAATTAATAGGGGTGCCTACCATGACAATGGCACTAATGAGGGGATTGGCAGCGAGCCCTGCTGGATAAGGCAGGTCAATGATCTATCAGTCACCTGGGAAAATATTAGTGGTCTGATCAACTATGAATATAGCCCCTCCGAGCACCTAATGTACTTTGCCTCGATTTCAACCGGGTTTAAGTCTGGCCATATTCAAGATGCGGGAAACGCCGTCGAGCCAGAGACTGTGACCAATTTTGAGCTGGGATTTAAATCCCAGTATCTGGATGATAGCCTGAGGTTTAATGTGGCGCTGTTCCGGGCCGACTACAAGAACCTGCAGTTCTCAAATGAAGACCGGCTAGATATCAACAACGATGGAGTCGCCGATACAGGTGGCAGCACCGTGGTGCGCAATGCCTCTGCGGCTAGCATTAGCGGCCTTGAGATGGAGCTTGACTGGGCACTGACTGATGCAGATAGATTGCAGCTCAGTGGGGCCATTACCGATGCCCGCTTTGATCATTTTGAAATACCAGATACTCTATTTGGTAATCTGTTCAATCCCTATGTCTCTAGTCTATCTGTGTCGCCAGAAGATCCAGTGGTACTATCGGGCAACAGCCCTCCTAGGGTTCCTCATTGGAAGTTTACTCTGTCCTATAGCCATGATTTTACTTACGACTGGGGCAGCATTACGCCGCGGCTGGTGGCCAAGGTGTCAGACCGGTACTTCCTGGATATTTACAATCGCGACCAATTGGCTGCGGGTGTTTTTGACCGGCTGCCAAACGGCGGTGTTGGTTTGGGTGAACAGAAGCCCTATCAGATGTTTGATATAAACCTGGTATTTAGGCCGCTGTCTGCAAACTGGATAGTTTCAGCATTTATTAACAATTTCACTGATGAAGATGTAAAAATTGATTCGGGCAATGTAATGACTGAGGATGGCCTGGTGGCTACCTATCTGGCACCTAAAATTTACGGTCTGAAATTTAATTACCTATTTGCAAAATAACAAAATATTTCAGAGTAGCCAGCTTTCCACTGCTTCCTGTCAAACCCATGCCAGAGCTTGGCCGTCAGACTCCAACTATGCCGGCAAGTGAGTTGCCGATTTTTATTTGGCCTATTTCTAGATTGCTAATCGTGCTTTAAAACGGCGCATAACTATCCTGTCTGCGCTAATTTCTGGTGCATTTTTCTCTCCCCAAGCAAAAATTATCCACCAATACCTGTCATTTATATTCTAAACCGTTGATTTTATTGTCTTGGCACAGTTCTTGTATTGCTTGTCAATATCAAGAGCTTTCAGAGCTCATGACAATTTGAAATTAGTTAGGCAACGGGGCCTGCATGCGGGTGGCCCCGTGAGCAGGCTTTTTTTTTGAGTATCAACATTTACAGGACACAATATGAAAAAGTTAACATTAGCCTCCTCTGCTGTAGTCGCAATTTTAGGCGTTCAGCCTTTTATGATGGGTCATGCTGACACCGCCAATTCTATTGCAGAGATGTTAAGCGAAGGCGACACCTCCTTGTCATTTCGTTACCGTTATGAATTCGTCGATCAAGATGGAGTTGCCGAGGATGCCAATGCATCGACACTAAAATCCAGACTCACCTATAAATCTGCCTCCTACAATGGTCTAACTGCACTGATGGAGATGGATAATGTGACTGTCATTGGTGACGAGAATTATCGTACTCCAACCAATGGTAATGTTGGATACCCAATAGTCGCTGACCCAGATGGTACAGATTTTAACCAGGCTGCCCTCAGCTACAGCACAGCGGACCTGTCTGCTACTTTGGGTAGACAGCGTATTTTGCATGGTGGGCAGCGCTTTGTCGGTGGTGTTGGTTTTCGCCAGAATGAGCAGACCTATGATGCTCTAACTCTGTCTTCTAAAGCACTGGGTCCTGTATCTTTGGACTATAGCTATATCTGGAATATCAATAGAATCTTTGGGCCCAAAGACAGCGCCGTTCAGGCAAAGCGCTGGCAATCAGACAGTCATATTGTCTATGCCTCCATGTCACCGGCCAAGGGTCAGAGTCTGAAAGGCTATGCGTACCTGCTCGACTTTGCCAATGCTGCGGCCAATTCGTCCAGCACCTATGGTGTTGAATACAGCGGAAAATTTGACGGCTTTTCACTCAGTGCTGCCTATGCTACGCAGTCTGATTATGCTGACAATCCAATATCCTATGAGGCTGACTATATGATGGCGCAAGTGACCTTGCCGTTAAAGCCAGTTTCGATAGCGCTGGGTTATGAGGTGCTGGGAAGTGATGAGGGCACGGCAGCCTTTAAAACACCGCTGGCTACTCTGCATAAATTTCAAGGTTGGGCTGATAAGTTTCTCGGCACACCGGCAAATGGCGTTGAAGACAGCTACATAAAACTGGCTGGCAAGCTTGGGCCTGCCAAGGTTGCGCTGTTCTATCACGACTTCAGTGCAGATTTTGGTGGTGCTGATCTTGGTTCCGAAATTGATGTGGTAGCGACTTACCCGATTAAAAAGGGTGTTTCTGTGCAGCTCAAGTATGCATCATATGATTCGGATGGCCATGCTTCAGATACAGATAAACTCTGGTTCACCATCAGCGCGAAATATTAATCTGTACCCTGAGCAGTTAAGTTTATCCCCTGGTTGAGCAGTCGCATTCTGCGGCTGCTCAACTTGTTTTTATCACCTACTCAAAAATTTAATGACAATTCCTTCTCCTCAGTCGGTGCGCGTGATGCTGGTAGATGATCTTCCGGAGCGAGCGGCCATTGTAAATACACATCTCGTAGCAGCAGGCTATGAGGTTGTCTCACGCTTGCCCACTGCCTCTGGATTATTGTTTCAAATCGAGCAGCATCGGCCAGATATTATCCTGATTGATCTACAGTCTCCGGGTCGCGATGTACTGGAAAGCCTGTCTGTGATTAATGCCCACAATCCTACACCTGTGGTTATGTTTTCTGAGGAGGAGGATCCTGGATTTATTACACAGGCTGTAGATGCTGGAGTCAGCGCCTATCTTATGGGCAGCTTCGATGCCAGTCGGGTAAAACCTGTGATTGATGTTGCCATAGCGCAGTTTAAGTCTTTTCAGTCACTGCGCCAGGCACTGGATACTACCAGAGACCGCCTGGAAACTTTATCGACGATTGATAAGGCAAAAAGCCTGTTGATAAAACAGCACAAATTTACCGAAGAACAGGCCCATCAGCAATTGCGCAGCCTCTCTATGGACAGCAACCAGACTATGCAGCAGGTAGCAAAATCTGTAGTCGCTATTCTGGGCAAAAATAACTAAAAATAAGATATAGATATGAACCGACCCATTGCTAATAAATTACCCCCGGCAGAGCGCCCAGATTTAAACCTTGGCTATATGAGACTTAGCGATAGTGCACCGATTATTATCGCTAAGGAGCTTGGACTCTATGAGGACTATGGTCTAAATGTCCGTCTGCATAGAGAGGTCTCCTGGGCTAATCTTCGAGATAAAATGATCGCCGGTAGTTTTGATGCCTGCCAAATGTTGGCACCCATGGGCATGGCCACCACAATGGGTGCCGCGGGAATCAGGGCGCCCATTATTAGTGGTCTGGTGCTATCACTTAATGGCAATGGTATTACTCTGTCCTCTTCGCTGTGGAGTAAACTGCAGATTGATCCCACAGCGAACAGCTATGATCCACTATCCACAGCACTGGCACTAAAGGCTGAGATAGACAGGACTGGTGATCAACTGACCTTTGCCACTGTTCATGTTTTTTCGACTCATACATTGTTGCTCCGGCAGTGGTTGGAGTTAGCTGGCATAGCCCCAGATCGCGATATACGAATTATTGTTCTGCCCCCAGAGCAAATGGTGGACAGTCTGGCCCAGGGAATTATCGATGGTTTCTGTGTGGGTGAACCCTGGAATAGCATTGCTGTAGAGCATGGGTCCGGTGTACTGGCCACCACAGGTGCTCGGGTGTGGAATGGCGCCCCGGAAAAAGTACTGGCAGTGATGGAGGCCTGGCACGGTAGAAATCCTGGCACCCACTTGCGATTGCGTCTGGCTCTTATGGAGGCCTGCCGCTGGATGGCCAATATGGAAAACCGTGAGCAGGCGATTCAGATGCTCTCTCAATCATCTTACCTTGACCTGCCGGCTGAATATTTGCGTCCTTCTTTAACAGGCAAACTATTCCACCAGCGCGCTCAGGATCAGTCTGAACAGACTGACTTTCATGTCTTTGATAATTCCAATGCAGGTTTTCCCTGGCGCTCAGATGCGGAAACTATGATTCGGCAATTTAAACCTCTGCTGGGTAAGCAGGTTAATGCAGAGCGAACCAGCTCATTGGTGCAGCGCTGTTATCGCACTGATCTTTATCGCGAAGCAGCCAAGCTGTTCAATATCGACTGCCCCAGTCAGGACTACCGCCCCTAGCCCTACACAACTCCAAGCCCAACTTATGTGCAAATGGGGCACTGTCGCAAAGATTATTGCACCACAGAGGTGCGGGCTGACGATGCGATTGGGGAGCCTGGACTCGGCACTAGCCCTCATCGGTTGTTTTTTGACCTAAATTGCCCTTATTTATCCTTAACAGGCCAATTTTTGTGATTTCTAAAAGTTGGCATATATCTTGAATATAGTCTTATACGAGTGCTGATCCGAACGGTCAACTGCCGGCAGCAGGGTAACGATGCCCGCCTCAGGTGTATTCCCCAATACGCTTGCAGGCGGTTTTTTTGGTTTTGATTTTAGCCACTTACATACGAGGTAACTAATTTATGAAAGA
>JAYPYO010000009.1:0-55314 GCA_038135995.1 Porticoccaceae bacterium | reverse complement strand
TTAACTTTAAGGGCAATGACCAACAAAAGCGTGTTGGCGAACTCTCTGGTGGTGAGCGGGGGCGCCTTCATCTGGCCAACACTCTAAAGCAGGGAGCCAATGTGTTGCTGCTGGACGAACCCTCCAACGACCTGGATATTGAAACCCTGCGCGCACTGGAGGAAGCAGTCCTTTCCTTCCCCGGCTGCGTATTAGTGATATCCCATGACCGGTGGTTCCTGGACCGTATTGCCACCCATATTCTGGCTTACGAAGACAACAGCGAAGTGGTGTTCTTTGAAGGTAACTACAGCGAATATCACGAGGACTTTATCGCCCGCAAAGGCGAGGACGCCCAGCCCAAGCGAGTGAAGCACAAGCGACTGAAAGCATAATAAGAAAGGACTGAATATGAGCAGCATCTGGCACCAGACTCCAGATATAGAGCTAATCAATGGCCCAATGAACAAAGGCACCATTGGCGAGCATCTGGATATCACTGTGACTGAAGTGGGCAATGATTTCCTGCGCGGCACCATGCCGGCTGACCATCGCACCTTTCAACCCTACAAGGTGGTGCACGGTGGTGCCAATGTGGTGCTCGCAGAAAGCCTCGGCAGCATCGCTGGGGCCCATGCCATCGATATGACTAAATTCAAGTGTCTGGGTCAGGAAGTCAGTGCTACCCATTTGCGCCCAGTAACCTCTGGCTTAGTGGTGGGTACAGCACGCCCAATTCATCTGGGCAGGCGCTCCCATGTCTGGGAGATTCGCCTCGAAAATGAAGAGGGCAAATTAACCTGTCTGGCCAAGCTGATTCTGGCGATTATCCCAGCGTAGCGGTCGGGGCATCTGCCTCGGTCTCTGCCTGCCACTGAAAGAGATTTAACTCGATAAAGAAGAAGGCAACGATCCACAGAAAGCTGTCCCAAAAATCTAGAATGTCTCCCAGAAACCACCAGTAGACCGCCGCCGCAAGTAATATGCTGTAGAGAGCCATTTTTAAATACTTGCTGACAGCCATCACCAGACCTGAGAAGCGGTCTCGCAACTGCAGCCAGACATCCACCTCTAAAATAGCCACCACAGTAATCCAGGTGACAGAGTTAATTACATCTACCCAGGCCAACCATTGAATCGCCTGCCAGTCTGAAGCGGATCCAATCACCTGCTGAGCATTTAATTTATACAGCCCGGTCTCTGCCAGTCTGCTGCAACTCTGTGCGTCCAGCGGAGGGTACTCATCCAGAGTATCAATGCTGGAAAACCCCTGACCTATAAGACTGCATGTATCCTCAACCAAAAAGGGCGAGATATTATAGGTCAGCAAAATCTTGCTGATATAGCCATAGCAGGCATAGAGAATAAAGCTATAGGAAAAGGCGCGAACAACCAAAAAGCCAATCTGCACCCGTTTATTGCGCAAGACCTGGTCATCCAATACGGATGTTTCTAGCTCAAAAAGTAACAACAGCAGCACCCAGGCCCCGGTATCAATAGTCGCAGCAAAGCCCTGGATAATATTTTCCAAGCTCATACCCTGGCTAAAAGTCTGTGCGGTAGCCAGGCTCTCCTCTTGGAAAAATAAAAAGATATTTAACGTCAACAATGTATAGACAGTGTATTTGAAAGCTCTAAACACTAACTGCGCAGAAATTAGGCTGGTACGTGCCATGGTATTCCCCCGAATACTCTAGTTTGTTGTTTTAAGGTTTATAGCCGAGGAATTAATACCTGTAGCAAATCTTCAAGGCCCTGCTGATCATGGTGATCAAATCGATCGATCAGAGGGCTGTCTATATCCAGCACAGCGATTAGCCGGCCATCTTTTATTAACGGCACAACGATTTCTGATTTGGAGGCGGCATCACAGGCGATATGACCGGGAAACTGATGCACATCCGCCACGATTACAGTTTTGCCCATGCTGGCAGCCGTGCCACAGACACCAGCGCCCAAGTCTATCCTAGTGCATGCAGGCTTACCCTGAAATGGTCCCAAAACAAGTTTTTTACCTTTGAGCAGATAAAAGCCGACCCAATTGATGCCAGGCAGTTCTTGCCACAACAGTGCAGAGAAGTTGGCCAGATTGGCAATTCGATCAGTTTCTCCCTCAATCAATCCAGCCAGCTGCTTACTTATTAACCCGAAATCGGGGTTGGCAGTTTTGCTTGGTGCACCAGGCTTAGAATCGGCAAATGCCTTTAGTCTTGAGGTAACCGACCTATCACTGGACTGCTGCATTGACCAGAGACCTCAGTGAGCGTACCCAATAATTTATGCTCAGAGTCTCAGCTACCGCATTAGCCTCGGCACGACTGGAGTACTGACCCATCAGAATCACAGAAAAGGTGGTGCCCCTGGAGATAATTTGTCTGATCTGTATATCGCCCTCTACTCCGAGGCCAGCGGCAACAGTCTGGGCCTGCTCGGGATTATCAAAGGCACCTAACTGAATGGTGTAACCAGACAACTTCGGCTCTTGCACCTCAGAGCTGGCGGCTGCAGGTTGGGGCGCAGGCATTGGCTCAGAGCGGGCGGCTGCGGGTTGGGGCCCAGGCATTGGCTCCGCGACTGCCTGAGGCGGTGCCTCAACAGCAGTGGCCGTGGTCACTACCTGGCCATTTTTAAGGGTCTTTTTATCACAGCGCCAGTGTTTATCCGAGCTAATATCCCCTTCGCAGTGCCAACCTATATATTCACCGTTGGAAGCCACTTTCATTGGCGGAGGAGCTGAGGAACAGCCGCCAATACCGATTATCAAAAAACTTACAGCTAAGAGTCTATGCAAGGTCGTACACCGGAGTATCTATGTTGTTATGAATTATACAGCAGGGGTTATTAAATCCCCATTTTGGCCAGCATGTCCAGCACTTGACGTACCACAAAGGCAATTTCCGGGTGATCTGCCTCATAGGCCGAGCTCTTTTGCTCCCACAGCTTTCGGAGACCCAGCTCAGAACCATGATTAGAGCATGCTTTATCCTCAGCAACGGCAACAATCTCAGTCATTAAACTGGTCCACAGATCGCGCTCTGCGGGACTTACACCACTCGCGCTCTCAAGCCTGGCCCTAAGTGTCCGCAACCGCTCTTTTAGCTCATCAGTATCAACCATAATTGCCTCCAATTTATATCAAGTATAGACAGGGCCTGGGAGTAGAGAGCCCAATAACGGGGCATAAGTGAGCACCAGTTAGGTGCCGGCGGTTAAAAATGATACATATTAGTGCGCATTTGGACTGATCTGGCACAGGTTTTGCTTTTTCATCAGGAATAGCCCGGATTTAGGGCTTTAGGGGAGTTTTTCGATCTATAGTGGTGCAATAGCCGCTTGCTGATCATTATTTTTGCACAATTTTAGTGCGTTTCTTAGGGGAAACATCATGTTAGCCAACAACAAATACCTCAGCCGAGGCATTCTTACATTTATTTTATGCGCCCTGTCCACTCAGGTTTTTGCCGATGAGTTAAATGGCGCCAACACATCCTGGATTTTGACATCTACAGCTCTGGTGCTGTTCATGACCATACCTGGTTTATCTCTGTTCTATGGCGGCCTGGTTCGCTCCAAGAATGTACTTTCTGTCCTAATGCAGTGTTTTGCTATTACCTGTATGGCATCGCTTATTTGGCTGGTGTTTGGTTATAGCCTGGCCTTTGGCGATGGTGGTTCCATGAACGCCTGGATTGGCAATTTGGATAATTTGCTGATGGGCAATATTCAGGAAGACTCCATGGCTGGTGATATCCCCGAGTCTGTGTTTGCCATGTTCCAGATGACTTTCGCCGTGATTACTCCAGCACTGATCGTAGGTGCCTTTGCCGAGCGCATGCGCTTTAGCGCCATGTTGCTATTCAGTGCCCTGTGGCTAGTGGTGGTCTACGCACCTATTACCCACTGGGTGTGGGGCGGTGGCTGGCTCGGCGAGATGGGCCTATTAGACTTTGCCGGTGGTACTGTTGTGCACATTACAGCTGGTGTTGGCGCTCTGGTTGCCGCTCTGGTACTGGGTAATCGCCGCGGCTTCCCCAACCAGGCTATGCCTCCTCACAATCTGACTATGACAGTAACCGGTGCCGGTATGCTCTGGGTTGGCTGGTTTGGCTTTAATGCCGGCTCTGCCCTGGCAGCCAATGGCGACGCAGGCATGGCAATGCTGGTCACCCATATCTCAGCAGCCTCCGGCTCACTGGCCTGGATGATGATGGAATGGGTCAAGCATGGTAAGCCTTCGGTGCTGGGCATTGTCACCGGTATGGTTGCTGGCTTGGGTACCATTACCCCTGCCTCTGGCTTTGTCGGCCCTGGTGGCGCATTAATTATCGGCTTTAGTGCCGGCATTATCTGCTACTACGCCACTCAGGCCATCAAACAGCGCTTTAAAATTGATGATTCTCTGGATGTATTCCCGGTGCACGGTGTTGGCGGCATACTGGGTACATTCTATGCTGGTATCTTTGCCTCTGACGCGCTGGGCGTGTTTAGCGGGCAGGGTTACAACGAAGGTATGACCATGGCCTCTCAGACCTATGTTCAAATTGTGGGTATTGCCTCCACGTTCGTCTATACAGCTATAGTGACATTTATACTGTTGAAACTAGTTGATAAGCTGTTAGTATTGCGTATCAATGAAGAAGACGAAACAAGTGGTCTCGATCTCACAGAGCATAACGAGAGGGGGTATGACCTATAATAAGAAAATCAGGGGAACAACATATAATCGTCCGCACGCTATCGTTTAACTTAGATTTAACGAAGTGAAAAAAAGGGACATTCAAAGCCGCTAACTCTGTTAGCGGCTTTTTTATTGCTGACCGCGGGCGCGGTCCATAAAGTCGCACATCATCTCGGCTCCCTCGAGAATGCGCACTGAGTGACGCTGCATTAAATCCGATGGGATCAGGTAAATCTGTTTATTGATGACCGCAGATATACCCCGCCACTGCTGCCAGCTGCTGAACCAGCCTGGCTGATCCTCTTGACTGCCGCCAGCGACAATCACCTGCGGGTCTGCAGCCACAACCGACTCAATATTGACATAGGGCACCAGAGGCGCAGCATCCGCAAAGATATTCTGGCCGCCACAGAGGCCTATCACGTCGCTGATCATATGTTTACCATTGAGGGTAATGAGAGGTTCGTCCCATATTTGATAAAAAGTTCTGACCATGGACTTACCCGTCTGCGCAGCGCGCAGCGTCTTTAGCCTTTGACTGAATTCCTGTGCTCGCAGCTCTGCGGTTTCTCCCTGACCGGTAAGCTGGCCAAAGCGTCGAAATAGACTGGGAATGGCCTCCATCTGACGGGTTTCCACCACAAATACCGGGATGCCCAGCTTGCGCAGCGGATTGATAATCTTATCGCCATTGCCTGACTGCCAGGCTATGACCAGATCTGGCTGTAGTGACAGTATTAACTCATAGTTTGCTGCAGCATGATTATTAACCCGAGTAATCTGTTTGGCCGCTTCGGGATAATTGCTGTACTCGTCGGCACCAACGATTTGTTCGCCTGCGCCAATATGAAACAGCACCTCGGTAATATTGGGCGCGAGGCTTACGACCCGCTGTGTCGGCTGATCGAGGCGAACCTCCTGACCATTATCGTCCACCACAACAATGGCGCTAAAGGCTGGCCAAGAAAAACAGAGTAACAACAGTAAAAGTCTAGGCATCAGGTAATTACCAGAGGTCGTTTGGTCACCGGGTGTTGGGCAATAATTGACTTCACTCCAAATACCTTGTCGATTAATGACTCGGAGAGCACAGCCTCTGGGCTGCCCTGAGCGGCAATCACACCGCCATCAAAAACTACCAGGTTATCGGCACAGCGAGCAGCTAAATTCAAGTCATGGAGCACCATGACCACACCAACACCTTTTTGAGCGAGCTGACGCACTATATCCAGAGTTAGTTTCTGGTGAGAAAGATCGAAGGCCGAGGTAGGCTCATCGAGCACCAAGAACTGCTCGCCCAAATGGCTTGGCTGCCAAATTTGCGCCAGTACCCTGGCTAACTGCACGCGTTGTTTCTCTCCCCCAGACATCTGGGTATAAAAGCGTCTCTGCAAATAGCTGGCATCGACCAGCTCCAGAGCTTCGGCAATAATCTCGGTATCCTTGGCCAGCCCGGTATTGTGAGGAATGCGCCCCAGCCCTACCACCTCGTCAGCAGTAAAGGGAAAGTTCAACAGCGTATGTTGCGGCAGCACTGCGAGTAATTGTGCCCTGTCCAGCATTGGCCAATGCTGCAGCAATCGGTTATTGAGATAGACTTCTCCTTTTGTCGCGGCCATCTCACCAGTCAGTACTTTTAGTAAACTGGATTTGCCTGCACCATTGGGCCCCACAATTGCGGTGACCTTGCCCGCCTCAACTTCAAGACTGATATTACGCAGCAAATCAAAACCCGATAGGTGGAGAGAAATATTGTCTGCCAGCATGGTCATGGCTCACACATCCTTGCGCTGCTGCAATAGCAGTGCAACAAAGAAGGGAGCGCCCAGCAGCGCGGTTAAAATGCCTGTGGGCAGCTCCGCTGGAATCACCACAATGCGCGCCAGGCTATCGGCAATCACCAGCAGAGTAGCGCCGGCCAGGGCCGCGGCTGGCACTAGCCAGCGATGATCTGGGCCAATAGCCAGGCGCACAATATGGGGCATTATTAGGCCAACAAAACCCACCAACCCGGCAAGCGCCACTGAAACCCCCACCCCCAGCGCTGTAAGTACAATCAGTCGGCGCTTGACGCGCTGAACATCAATACCCAGATGACGCGCTTCAGACTCTCCTAGCAGTAACGCATTTAGTGCCTTGCTATCGCGGGGAAAAAAGCCCATCAATAACAGAGCCACGCTGCCCATAATAATGACTTTGGTCCAACTTGCGCCGCTGAGATTGCCCATTTGCCAGAGGCTAATCTGACGCAGCATATCGTTATCGGAGAAATAACTGAGCAGGCTGTTTAGCGCCCCAGCCAGAGCGGCTATAGCAATGCCGGCCAGAAGCATGGTGGTAACCGAGGTGCCAATGCCAGAGGTCGCCAGACGATAGACTAACAATGTGGCTACAAAGCCGCCAACAAAGGCGCCCACAGCCACTAGAGAAAGCCCCAGCAATGCCCCGGACTGAATAACGCCACCGGCGGTAACAATCATCAGGCTGGCGCCCACCGAGGCACCGCTGGACACACCGATCAGGGAAGGGTCAGCCAGGGGATTGCGAAACAGGCCCTGCATCACAGCGCCGGTACTGGCCAGCACTGCACCCACAGCAATCGCCAACAGTATGCGTGGCAGACGAATATCAAACAGGATGATATGGATTTGAGAATTAACCGAGCTACCAGTCATAGCATTCAGTGCATCGGAAAGGGAAATATCAACTGTGCCCACAGTCAGGGAAACCAACGCCGCCACTGGCAACAGAATTGCCAGCAACCAGATTAAACTTGGCGCAGAGAAGTGACGCAATTAATAGTCCACGCCCTTGCGAGCCATCACACCAGAGTTGTAGGCATGTTTTACTTCTTTAATTTCAGAGACGGTATCTGCCATATCGACCAACGCTGAACCACCGCCGCGACCAGTGACTACCACCGACTGGGTTTCTGGGCGGTTTTTCAGTGCACTGAGAATCATCTCTTGATCCAGATATTTAAAGCTCAGCATATAGGTCAGCTCGTCAAGCACCACCAGGTGGTAGCTTTCATCTTTAAGCATGCTCTCTGCCACAGCCCAGCTTTTTTCCGCGGCAGCTATATCGGCAGAGCGATCCTGAGTATCCCAGGTAAAGCCCGTGCCCATCTGCTCAAACCTCACCTGTGGACAGTGATCGCGAACATACATCTCTTCACCGGATAATTGGGCGCCTTTAATAAACTGCACCACGCCAACTTTGTAACCGTAACCCAGAGCGCGCATCACCATGCCAAACGCAGAGCTGGATTTACCCTTGCCATTGCCGGTCAGCAAAATCATCACACCGCGCTCGGTATCTGCAGCTGCAATGGAAGAATCCACATTCTCTTTGAGCTTCTGCATTTTAGTCTTGTGGCTGCTGTCTTTTGTCGCCTTGTCGTCTGTCATTGGGATCTAACCTTATTCGATAATTTTAGTCGCCTCGGGCAGTCCCGCGGGCAACGAATGAATACTGGGGTGCAGCGCATTGGCCATAATCTCCAGTGCATCTACCAGCCTGGGGCCGGGGCGACTGAAATAGGCATTGCCATCCACCAGAAAAATTTTGGTATGAGATTTCGCCTGTAGCGCCGCGAAGCCTTCGCAGTTGAGAAATTGCTCGACATCCTGCATAGAGCGCTCAATATTGAAGCCACAGAGGGCGATAAAAATCACATCCGGGTTGGCCTCAATCAACTGATCCCAGTCACGGCGCTGGGAAGGCTCCTGCTTGGCACCAAAGCAGGGTTCACCACCAGCCAGGGCAATAATCTCCGGACTCCAGTGACCGCCATCAAACAGCGGATCCAGCCAGTCCAGCAGAGCCACTCTGGGCCTGTGTTGCAGAGTCTCAGAGCGAGCGGCAACTCTGTCGATACGCCCCTGCAATTCTGCTCTGTATTTCTTGCCCTGGTCTACACAGCCGGCAGCTTCCGCCAGCAGATCTACCGTATCTAAAACATCATTGAGGCAGATGGGCTCCAGGTTCACTACCCTGGGGTCCCCGGGCAAACTACCAATGGCTCTAGCCACATCATTGCCGGATACCGCGCAGACATCACAGAGAGCCTGAGTGACAATCAGGTCGGGTTCAAGCTCGGTCAGTGGCTGCATCAGCAAATCATAGAGCGCCTCATCGTTCTGCAACTGATCGGTCACTAGGCGATCAATTTCGCCGCTGTCCAGACCTTCGGGAATGCGCGAGCTGGTCAATATAGGCAGGCCCACCACAGAGGGCGGGTAGTCACATTCATGGGACACCCCCACCAACTGATCGCGCAGGCCCAGGCCGCAAACTAGTTCAGTGGCACTGGGCAACAATGAGACTATTTTCATAGAGTTTCCTCCAACAGCAAATCAGCATAGACAAAACCGTCTCTATTAACCACCTCGCCTGCTATCACTGGAATCGGCCGTTTAAACATAGGGCCATCCCAGGCAAAGGTATGAAATTCGCCATTTTCACCGCAGGGGTCTACAGACTGTGGTAGTTGTTCCAATAGTTGAGGGCCAAACTGACACCCCGCCAAATGCTCTGGCACAGCTCTGGGGTCAAGACAGGTAATTGCCGCTTTCAGGCCGCCATCAATCATTTGCTGTGCCAACTGAGCGGTGGGGATTTGCCACAGGGGAAAGACCAGCTCCAGGCCAGTGCCGGTCATCTGCTGTTCGCGGTAGCTGCGAATATCCTCCAAATAGAGATCCCCAAAGGCAACAGCATCCATTTGCAACTGGGCCCGAGCATCGTCCAGTGCGGCGGCCATAATAGTTTCATACTGCTGGTTGGTGCAGGGCCAGGGCAAGGGGATTTCGATCAGGGGCAGGTCAGCAGCTTCTGCTTGAAGCCGCAACAGCTGCTGACGCACGCCATGAATAGCCGAGCGATTAAACTGGCTGTTAAAGGTAGTGAGTAACCCCACCACCTCAACAGCCGGATCCTGCTGCAGCTGGTACAGAGTCCAAGCCGAGTCTTTACCACTACTCCAGGAGAGCAGTACTCGTTTGGTCCCTGTTTCAGCTGAGGTTCTCATTTTTTCCTGCTTAGGGGCAGCCTTTATAGACTAAACCGCACACCCAGGCTAGCACCAAAACCCAGGGTCTGGTAGCCAAACACTTCTTCATAATCATCATCCAGAAGATTGTCCAGACGCAGATAAATGTCCAGCTTGTCTGATGCACTGTAGTTAGCATTGATATTGATCAGCGTGTAATCATCCATGGTCACAGTCTGAGACGGTGTTGGCCATGGTGGGAAGAAGGTATCAGTCTGGCTGCCACTGTACTGTGCGTTGGTGTTGATCTGCAGATTATCCATTGCCTGCCAGGCTAGGTTTAGGCTGCCAGTATGGCGTGCACGGCGTATCTCATCCTTATAACCGCCAACACCATCAGCCTCAACTGAATCTGTGTAGGTATAGGCTGCATTGATCACCAGGTTGTCGCTCATATCTACGGAGGCGGTAAACTCAACACCCTGACGCTGACTTTTGCCTTCTTTGTTGCCAGAGGTATAAGCAAAGGTTGCCGGGTCATAGACAAAGCCATCAATCTCGCTTTCCAGCTCCGTATCAAACAATGTGGCTGACAGGTTTAACTCACCCATCTGTTTATCCACACCCAGCTCCCAACTGGAAGACTCTTCAGGCTCAAGGTTAGGGTTGCCGATAAAGTTGGTGTAAAAACCAAAGCGCTCTGTAAATGTGGGGTTCTTGACTGCTGTACCGTAAGCACTGCGCAGACGGAGTCCATCATTTAGCTGGTATATGGCTTCAACTCTAAAGGTGCTGGCACTGTCAAACTCAGAGTTATCATCGTAGCGACCACTGGCTGCAAACGACAGGTCATCAGAGATATCGGTGCGCAACTCCAGGGCAAAGCTGTCAGTATCGCGCTCGCGATCCTGATTGGGGTCAAGGCCCCAGTTCAATGGGCCACGCTGTTTGTAATCCTCTTCTTCGCGCTCAGCAAGGAAAGAGAGTCTCTGCGCCCCATTGTTCCAAAACAGAGAGCCAATATACTGAATCTGATCCTTAGTTGAGGCAGTCACATTGCCCAGAGTGCCGTCGGCAAATGCTTCGTTATCATTGTTGGACTGGGCAACCATCAGTTTGTGCTGCCAGCGTCCATCCGCAGAACTGTAATCACCCTGCAGACGCATGGTGCTATTGCGGAATTCTGAAACACGGTCCTGATCTTCAACAAAACCATCGAAGTCATTATCGGCGTCAAATTCATTCATGCCATCTGAGTGACGAGCTGCAACTGAAATTCGCAGCTGTTCGCTGAGTTGCAATCCAGCTTTGAAGTTAATACTGGTATTTTCATAGCCATCTTTCTCATCGCCGGTGCGGGAGATATTTTCTCCGTCGGTCTGCATATCGCTAAAGCCCAGACGAATATCAAAATTGCCCTGATTGGCGCCCAGATTAAAACCACTGCGCTGAGTTGAGAAGCTGCCGGCCTCTGTAAATGCTGCAGCACTAAAAGGCTGGCTGGCGCTGCGGGTAATAATATTGACCACGCCGGCCATGGCATCACTGCCGCGCATGGAGCTCTGTGGGCCGCGAATCACTTCGATACGTTCAATGTCATCAGCAGCCAAAACTCCCCAGTTAAGCTCGTCACTCTGGGACGGATCATTGGCTTCGACGCCATCGATCAATACCAACAGATGATTAGCCTCGGCACCGCGAGCGCGAATCTGAGTCTGAGAGCCTTGCACGCCACTGCGGCTCACGGCTAGCCCAGGCACATCTCGCAGCAGGTCGCTGACGCTGAGAGCTGCACGGTTTCTCAACTGCTGGCTGTCGATTACAGTTATTGCATTGGCCGATTTATTGGCAGCAATAGGCACCAGAGAAGCACTAACCAGAACTTCCTGGATTTCTGCTTCGCCAGCCGAGACCGCTGGAATAACTAGGGATGATGCAGACAGCGCTATTGCTGTCGCAAGAATAGATGGTTTTTTCATGGATTCCTCTAACGCTCACACCCGAGCGATTAATAAATATAAACAGGGGCGTACAGGCAGAGGGACAGAGACTGTCAATCAGCACAAGACCGCACCCCGCGGTTTGTCTGCATAGCGATAGGCCGGTCTCCGGACTCATAAGCGAAAGACTGTAACAGTCTCTGTATTTGGTCACCTTCCCATGCCTTGGTGCACAGTGGTCATACAACCAAATATTCTTATTTACCGTTGCGGGGGCAGTATCGGAATTGCCAGTTGACCGATCTATGGTCAGGCGCACCGATTTCCCGTTTCACTCCTGATTAAACTCAACCTTATTTTGTTAATCAGAAGAACCTATTGCCGAAGCAAGAGTGCGCAATCTACTCCTGCGCAGATTTATTGTCAATTGGCTTATTTGATAAAATGCCACTCGCTGCATTTGTCTGTTTACAGCGCGTCTAGAGCCTCAGTTACACGGCGCACCGGAATAACCTTCATGCTCTGAATAGGCTGCTTGGGAGCATTGCCCGCTGGCACAATGGCACGAGTAAAGCCATGCTTTGCAGCCTCGCGCAGGCGCTCTTGGCCATTGGCTACAGGTCTAATCTCACCGGCAAGGCCCACTTCGCCAAACACTACCAGGTCCTGGGGCAGGGAATTATCGCGGAAGCTGGAAATCACTGACAAGATCAACGCAAGATCGGCGCTGGTTTCCAACACTTTAACCCCACCCACCACATTGACAAAGACATCCTGATCGCCAACGGAAATACCACCATGGCGATGCAATACCGCCAGTAACATCGACAGGCGGTTATGATCTAAGCCCAGAGTGACGCGTCGCGGGTTGCCCAGATGGCTATCATCCACCAGCGCCTGCAGCTCGACCAGTAGAGGCCGAGTGCCCTCCCAGACCACCATGACCACACTGCCCGAAGATACTTCCTCACCGCGCTGGAGGAAAATTGCCGAGGGATTGGCCACTTCTTTAAGCCCCTTGTCGGTCATGGCAAAAACGCCCAGCTCATTAACAGCGCCAAAACGGTTTTTGTGACTGCGCAATGTGCGGAAGTGAGAATCGCTAGACCCCTCGAGCATCAGCGAGCAGTCGATCATATGCTCCAATACTTTGGGGCCCGCAAGAGAGCCATCTTTGGTGACATGACCCACCAGAATTAACACGGTGCCGGTCTGCTTGGCAAAGCGCACCAACATGGAGGCACTCTCGCGCACCTGCGAAACACTGCCCGGGGCGGAGGCCACCTCTTCAATATGCATCACTTGGATAGAGTCCACCACCAGAATTTTGGGGCGCTTTTGCTCGGCAATGGCACAGACGGTTTCTACCGAGGTCTCGGCCATAATTTCCAGCTTATCTGCGGGCAGATCCAGACGGCGGGCACGCATAGCCACCTGTTGGGGAGATTCCTCACCAGTGACATAGAGTGCAGTATTGTTTTCGGCTAGCTTGCACAGAGTCTGCAGCAGCAATGTACTCTTGCCCGCGCCAGGCTCACCGCCCACCAAAATAGCTGAGCCCGGAACCAGGCCACCGCCAAGAACCAGATCCAGTTCGCCAGTGCCGGTGTTGATGCGGGGAATTTCATCTACAGCAATATCTGCCAAGGTTTTGACCGCGCCATCTACAGCACCGGCAAACCCGGGGCGCAAAATCTTGCCGCTGCGCGCCGCAGGCCCCAGACGCACCTCCGACAGAGTGTTCCATGCATTGCATTCGCTGCACTGGCCCTGCCATTTGCGGTAGTCAGCGCCACAGTCATTGCAGACATAGGCTGATTTGGATTTGGTCGCCAAAGGGTGTCTCCTGTTATTGGAGCTTATTTAATCTTATTACTGTTATTATGTACAGTAATAAAAGTCCGGCTTCAGAGATAAGATAAAAGCTAATAAAACAAATATCAGTAGCTGTGTCCCTATGCCATTAACTATCCGCCCAGCCGTTAGCGCAGATTGCCCACTAATTTTGACGTTTATTAAAGAGCTGGCCGACTATGAAAAATTACTCCACGAAGTGGTGGCTGATGTGCCTGCACTGGAAGAGTCTTTATTTGGCGACAAACAGCATGCCGAAGTAGTGATAGCCGAGCATCAGGGCCAGCCTGTTGGTTTTGCTCTATTCTTTCATAATTACTCCACCTTTCTGGGGCGTCCAGGTCTCTATCTTGAGGACCTTTATATTCAGCCAGAGATGCGTGGTAAAGGCTTTGGCAAAACCTTACTGGCCTATCTGGCCAATCTGGCCCTGGAGCGCAACTGTGGCAGACTGGAGTGGTGGGTGCTGGACTGGAATCAGCCAGCCAAAGATTTTTACCAGTCTCTGGGCGCCGAACCCATGGATGACTGGACTGTCAATCGCGTGACCGGCGATGCCCTAACTGCACTTGCCAGCCACTTTGTAGCTCAGCATGTTTTAGCACAGGATTAAATATGAGTACTGACCTAGCGGGTAAAAGAATCTTCGTCACTCAGGCCGCGACCTTTATGGGCCCCACAATCTGTGAGGTTTTTACCGAGATGGGCGCTGAGGTTATCGCCGACAATCAATTGTTGACCGACCCTGCACTGCCCGGCCAGATTATTGCCGCCGCTGGCACCATTGATGGGCTGGTGATTAACCTGGCGGTGCCCGCTCCCTTTACCAAGTTAGATAAGGTCGAAGATAACGAATGGCTATCAGTATTTAGCGCCCTGGTTGACCCTGTTCCCAGATTGGTCACCGCAGTGCTGCCCCAGATGATTGAACGCCAGTCTGGCAAGATACTGCTGATGGGCAGCGCCTCGGCTCTGCGAGGTATGAAGCGAGCATCTACTTACAGCGCAGCCCGTGGCGCACAGCTGGCCTATGTGCAGGCTGCAGGTGTAGAGATGGCCCCGCAGGGCATCCAGATCAATGCTATAGCTCAGAACTTTGTCGATAACCCCACCTACTTCTCGGAAGAGACCAAAGCCAATCCCGCATTTCAGGAACGGCTTAAACGTGAGGTGCCATTGGGCCGGCTGGTATCCATGCGCGAAGATGCCCAGTTTGCCGCCTATCTCTGTTCTGATGCCGCTGACTGCTTTGTGGGTCAGGTATTTCCCGTCAGTGGCGGCTGGGCTAGTTAAAAAACTAGCAGCTTTGCATGATTGTCTCGTTCATCGATTCGCTTTCTGCTAAAGTAATCCGATGTCGTTAATTCCCGAAAAATCTATTGTAATCTCACCCAGTTTGGCGGCGACGCTGGGCCTTGAAGAGGCGGTGTTGTTGCAATTACTGCAGGAATCGGTTGCCCATGGTGAGCCGGTGCACAGCAGTGGATTTAACTGGATAACCCTGTCGGGACAAAAATTACTTGAGCTGACGCCTTTTTGGCGCGAAGAAGATATCCGCCGCCTGGCCGCCAGCCTCCACGAAAAGGGTTTGCTATTGATTGGCGGCGGCGCTTTTTCTGCACAGCAGGATTTCCGCTTTGCCTTTAACGAGGCGTCAGCCCAGACTTCTCAGCCTCAGCCAGCGCTTCGGCAGCGGGCCCCTCAAACCAATAGTATCCCCCACGCGGCGCAAACTATTGGCGGTAGCTGGCAGCCCAGTACTGATGCATTGCGCCAGCTAGCTCAGCTGGGGGTGACCGGGGAGTTTGCCCAGCAGCAAATTCCCCAGTTTGTTGCTTACTGGCGCGAGCGCAATGTGCCCCGCCATAGCTGGGAGTCAAAATATATCAAGGAGGTTTGGCGCCAATGGCAGCAGGAGGCAAGCAAACACCACAGACGCAGCCGTGAAGTTTCTGTCACCAGCGAATGGCGACCCTCGGCAGATGCGCTGGATATTCTGATAAAACAGGGTGGTATCAATCCCAACTTTATCGAAGACGCAGTGCCGGAGTTTATTCTGTACTGGCGTGATCGGGGCGATGTCTCCAGCACCTGGGATTCAAAGTTTATTCATCACGTGCGCCGCCAATGGCAGTTTTACACTGGCATGATGGATCAGGACAGCATGCCCCGACCCATCCCAGCCCAGTGGCAACCCAAAGAAACGGTTTATGATGTTTTGCAGATGGCCAATATTGATCGTCAATTTGCCGAGCAGATTATTCCCGAGTTTGTTCTCTACTGGCAGGAAAATGGCACGCCCCATGGTTCCTGGAGTACCAAATTTTTGCAGTATGCAAAGCGCCAGTGGGCGCGGCACAATCAACCTCAGTCAGCGAGTGTTAGTCATGGCAACCAAGGATCTAATTCAGAAGGTCGCATCAGGGATCGCAGCATCATCGACGCGCTCTCCGACCGCAGCTGGGCAAGCTAAAGCCGAGCCAGCAAGCCCTGAACTGATTGATAGCATCAATCAGATCTTTGCGCTGTTTCAGGTTAATTATCACAATCAGTACTACGCGGCCTTTGGCGACAATACCAAGTCAGAAAATTTGGCCAAAAAACTCTGGCTATCGAAACTCAGTGACTTTGGCCCGGAAGTGATACTGGCAGCGGCAGAAAAAATTATAGCCGACAGCGAATACCTGCCCACTCTGCATAAAATGCTCAATGCTTGCCGCTCTGCGGGTATGCCCGCTAACCTGCCCAATGTTCGCAGGGCCTATGAGGAAGCCTGTAATATGCCCAGCCCCAAGGCTGAGCAGCAATGGTCTCACCCAGCCGTCTATCTGGCTGCCCGAGACAGCGGCTGGCATATGCTGGCCAATGAAGTAGAGTCCAAAGCACTGCCCGCCTTTACTCAGGTCTATAACCAGTACTGCGATCGCGTTGTCGCTGGTGAGGAATTTGTTATTGAGCCACCCAAGGCGCTACCGGAAACCTCTCAGGTAATGGCCAGTAAAAAGCACAATCGCCAACAGCTTGATCAACTTAAGCAGTTATTGAGCTAGGCGCAGCCCATGGCAGGACAGCTACTCACTCATAACTCTACCGCTCGGCGCATGGCCAAAACCATTCTCAATGGTTTTCGCAGCTATTTTGCTGACTATCTAAACTCTACTCTCAGCGCCAAAGCTCGTTTTGAAAAAGCTGACTGGCACGGGGTTCAGCAGGCCAATGTAGATCGCCTGGAGCTCTACAAAACCAAAGTAGCTCAGACGGTGCACTATCTGGAAATGGTGACCAATAAAGATATTGGCAATCTTAATCTGTGGAGTGAAGCCAAGCTGGCCTATACCCAGCTGGTATTTAACTTCCCCAACTTTGAAATTGCCGAAACCTTCTTTAATTCTGTATTCAGTGATATTCATGACCACGATAAAATCAGCGACGACATTATCTATGTGCTCTCGTCTCAGCTTATTGAGGCACCTGAAGCGGAGTACAGTATCTTTGTGCGCTACGAGGGCGAGGGGCTGCGCGATACCTTTAGGCGCATTCTGAAGGAGTCGGAGTTTAGTCTGCCCGGCGAGGATATAGAGCTTGATCTGGACTGTATTACCGAGGTCTTTAACCATGAAGTCGCACCGCAACTTGTGGGTAGCCCAGAGCAGTTAAAGTTTGATATTTTGGAGTCTACTTTTTATCGCAGCAAGGCGGCCTATATGGTGGGCCGGGTGGTGGACGGAGATCAGACCTTTCCTATGGCGCTGGTTTTTCTCAACACAGAGAAAGGCCAGCTCTATGTGGATACAGCCCTGTTTAACGACGATGACCTCAGTGTTGTCTTCAGCTTTACCCGCAATCACTTTATGGTGGATGCGCCTCTACCCTATCAGTATGCGCACTTTCTAAAGACCCTGATGCCACGCAAACTGGATTATGAAATTTATAACAGCCTGGGCTTTCCCAAGCATGCAAAAACTGAATTTTATCGACAGCTGGTAGGCCACCTGGAAAGTTCCAGCGACAAGTTTATTGTCGCGCCGGGCATCAAAGGCATGGTGATGACTGTGTTTACCCTGCCCTCTTATAATATTGTATTTAAAATTATTAAAGACAAGTTTGCGCCCCCCAAGGAAGTTACCCATCAGATTGTGCGAGAGAAATATCGCCTGGTATCCCGTCATGACCGCATTGGTCGCATGGCCGATACCCAAGAATTTGATAATTTGGTGTTTCCCCTGAATCGCTTTTCTGATGAGCTTATAGAAGAGCTGCAAAAAGTTGCCAGCGGCTCAATCGATATACGTGGCGACAAGCTGGTTATTAAGCATCTCTATACCGAGCGCTATATGACTCCGCTGAATATTTATTTGGAGACTGCCGACGATACTGAAATTCGCAGTGCCATGGAGGAATATGGCAACTGTATCAAGCAACTGGCGGCCGCCAATATTTTCCCCGGCGATATGCCATTGAAGAATTTTGGCGTCACCCGCCATGGCCGTGTAGTTTTTTATGATTATGACGAAATCGCTACATTGACCGACTGTAATTTTCGTGAAATCCCGCAGCCACGAACAGAGCAGGAAGAGATGCAGTCTGGCACCTGGTACACCGTAGGGCCAGACGATATTTTCCCCGAGGAGTTTCGATTATTTTTCTCGGGTAATACTAAGGCTCGCAAAATGTTTGAAGAGATACATGGTGAGCTTTATCAGGTCAGCTTCTGGACCGGCCTGCAGGAGCAGATTCGCAATGGCTATGTGGTCGATGTCTTTCCCTATCGCCGCGCCAAGCGCTTCGATCGCGGCAAAGATTCCTTGCTGGAAGTGTTTTCCGACTGACCCCTACCTGTAGGGCATAAACTCTCTGCGCTGCCCGGCACTAATTTCAATGCCATCGACACCCACGGCAAGCAGAGTCCAGTGCTTGTCTAGCTTGTCACCCTGACGATAACTGCCGCCGTTGGCAAACAGCCGATTGGAAGCCGAACCCTCCGCCATATACATATGGCCGGAAATCTGTAGCTCTGGCAATGACAGGATTTGCGGTTGTGCAATAGATACGGACAGGGACGCTGGTACAGATGCCGACAAAGGTTCAGGCTTTTCAACGGGCTGGATGACTGGAGCCACCAGCACAGCTTCGGGGGCTGACTGTTGTACTGACATCTGTGGCCTTACTAATAGACCTGAATAAATAACCAAACCAATCACCAGGACAAGCAGAGCGACCACTAGGATAACAATCCTGGGCCAATCAGATTTAGGCGTCTGCTGATAGGGGTCCCAGTTAGAGCTGGCAAAATCATCCAGCTCTTTGGGGTCTTCACGCAGACGATCTCGCTCGGCTTTTTTTAGGGCATCGAGAATATAGGACATTAGTTACTACCCTCTATAAGCAGGGGGATACCTGTCTGGGTTAATTGGTTTAACCGCAACAATGTCTCTCTTCCCACCACGCCGTCCGCAGTAATCTCTTGCTCGCGCTGAAAACTTAGCACCTGATTGGCGATAGCCTGGGTATAGCGACCACCGCTAATAATTGCCTCCGCATTTTGATCCACTTGTTGAAGTTGGCTTTGCAACCAGCTTACCGCCTGCGCATCTTTATCACCCAAAGCCAGGCGCTCAACCTCAATGGGGGGTCGCCACAGATAGGTAAAACTGCGCGACCATCTATCGCGAAATCCCTGGCCATCCAATAGCTGGATATCGGAGCCATTGGTGACAGTAAACCCGGACTGGTCAATTCGGGTCAGCAGGTAGCTTTTTAAATAACCAGCACTGGTCTCCAGACGCACTATGCCCGGTCGATTAATGATCTCCAGATCGATCACCTCGGCGTCGGTGATCTGCTGGGTTTTTAAACCCTGAAATTCGGCGAGGGCAGTAAAATCCTCCTGGGAGTAGACCTCTGATTTATTAATGGACCAGAGGCTCAGTAACTGAGCAAATGGATTTAGGCCTGGGATTGCAGCTGGGGAGGTTTGGACTGGCGTGGCTGCGGTGGATAGTGGTTGTTTTGCTGAGGGCTCTTGATTGGCTGAGGGCTCTTGATACTCAATGCCAGGTCCGGCGGTGAACAGCCAGGCGACGACTACAAGCAGCGCAGCGGTCAGCCCATGGGGCCAATACTCTTTGAGCGGATGGGGCAATTTTTGCTCACCGAGAATTTCTACCGAGGCCTGCTTAATCAGTTTAGGAGTTATGGTTTTGGTTTCGGTGGAGTATGCGGCCAGCAACGAATGCTGACAGACCAGATTAATTAGCCTGGGTACACCTTTGGTCAGCTTATACAGCATCGACATACAGGCGCTGTCGAATACAGGTTGCTTGGCTCCGGCACGGTGCAGACGGTGATTAACATAGTTGGCCAGATCATCCTTATCCAGGGGCAATAGATGAAATCTCGACACCACTCGCTGATTGAGCTGGCGCAGCTCTTTCTGGGCCAGTATCTCCAGCAACTCAGGTTGTCCCACCAGCAAGATATGCAGCAGCTTATGGGTATGGGTTTCCAGGTTGCTGAGCAACCTCAAGGTTTCCAAAACCTCGGCAGTCAGGTTCTGTGCCTCTTCAATAACAATGAGTGTCTTCTTGCCCTGGGCATGGGCCTGGAGTAAATCCTGGTTAAGTGCGTCGGTGCAGACTTTGGCAAATGACAGACCACTGCTGGCCGGAAGTTCTATGGATAGCTCATCGCAGATACTGGCCAGCGCATCGCTGACTTCAAGCTTGCTATTGAGAACATAGGCTACGCGCACATGGGCTGGCAGACGCTTAAGCATTGTGCGCGTCAGGGTGGTTTTACCGGTACCCACCTCTCCGGTGAGCAAAATAAAACCACCTTCTCGATCCAGTCCATACTTTAGATGAGCCACTGCCTGGCGATGGTGATTGCTGGGATAGAGAAACCCAGGATCGGGAACTATCGAGAAGGGTTCCCGAACAAGGCCAAAATGCTTGAGATAAATACTCATAGCTGGTGGTTACTCTGTTGTCTGTTCTGCCTCTTGGTTTTGCAAAAACTCTTCCAGTTGCCTGGTCAGGGGGCCTTCTTTTTTGCCATTTAAATCTCTGGTGATCAGATGCTCAAACTTGTTTTTAGACAGCTTACGGGCATCTTCAGCTGTGCGAATAATGGTTGGGCGTATAAACATCATCAGCACTTTTTTGTTGTCCCCCTTCACTGAAGAGCGGAACAGTCGACCCAACAGGGGAATATCCCCCAGCAACGGCACCTTGGACGCACTGTCAGATGTCTGATCCTCAATCAGCCCACCCAGCACCAGCAGCTCTCCATCCTGAATCATCACATTGGTCTGCATAGTGCTTTTCGAAGTAGTCTGCAATCCGGGCTCACCACTCTTGACCTTGGAAGATTCCTGCTCAATTTCCAGCCGCACACCGTTGCCTTTACTGATCTGTGGCTTAACCTTCAACATCACGCCCACTTCCTCACGATTAACTGTGGTAAATGGGTTACCACTGGATGAGTTGCTGCTAATGCTGGAGAAGCTACCGGTAACAAATGGCACCTCTTCGCCCACTGTTAATGTGGCCTCTTCATTGTCCAGGGTCACCACCGAGGGCGTGGAGAGAATATTGGTGGCACCATCAGTTTTTAAAGCCTGAATCAGAATACCCATACCTTTGCCGGTCTCCTGATCAAAATCACCAGCCACACCCAGTGCCGACTGCGGCAGACTGCCCACTGCACTTGCCAATGTGCTGGAATCTACATCTCCATTAATACCCACACCCAGCAGGGAACCAAGGAGCTGATCAAAATTAGTCAGATAACCACCACGGCGTTTGCTGGCATAGGCCAGTTCAGTGCTCAGGGTTTTTGCCTGAGACTCTGACAGCTCGGCGATTACAGCCTCGATTAACACCTGGGGCCGCGACAGATCCAGCTTGCCGACAACATTTTTAATCTCGCGAATCACCGCGGAGGGCGCAGCCACAACCAGCGCATTATTTAGCTCGTCAATTTCAATTTTGTAGGCTGTTTTTGCCTTGTCTTTGGAGCCGGCTTCGCCGGCCAGACGCAAAAAGATATCGGACTGCAACATGCCTTCGACTATAGGCTTCATTTCGGAGGCTCGTGAGTAATCCAGATAGATCACCTCTACACTGCCTTTTTTGGTCGAGGGCAGATCGAGCGATTTAAGCATGGTTTTAAATGAAGTTCGGGCAATGCTCGGGCCACTGACAATCACACGGTTATTTAAGCCATCTTCAACCAGTGACAGATCCTGTTTTTGCAGCTGCTTTAACTGACCGGCAATATGCACAGCTTCAGCGGCCGAGATATACTCCAGGTTAATCACCTCAACGGCACTCTGATCCGGGTCGTCCATCTGCGCGATTAGGCGTTTGACCTGATCGACATTGCTGCGAATATCGGAGATAACCAGATAGTTGCTCTGATTGAAAGCCTGCAGACGCGCTCCACTGCTCATCATAGGCTTGAGCACTGGCACCATGGTGGCAGCCTGCACATATTTAATCTTCAATACTTCGGTTTGCAGCTGGTTGTTACCGCTGCCACCGGCAAAGTTAAACGCCTGGTTGAAGGGTACAACACGGGTCACGGCACCGTCTTCGATAGCCTGAAAACCCTGCACCTGAATAGCAGAGAGCACCGCTGAATACAGCAGCGATGAATCTATGGGATCTGGGGCAATAATGGTGACCTTGCCTTTGACGCGGGGATCCAACACAAAGGACTTGCCAGTGATCTCGGCAACACTTTCGATAACGCTGCGAATATCCGCATCGCGAAAGTTAATGCGCACCTGTTCCTCAGCAATGGCATCTGCGATGAGGCAGAGGGTAAAAGCCAGCGAGCCTAGCCATGCAATAAGACTGCGCCCTTTGGGCTGAGAACCAGCTGCCATAATGTTTGTCCGCTTAGTTATTTTCGTTTTCATTTTATCGGGTTAATCCAAGATTCGGTAATATTTTCGCTGACAGGCTGGCAGCGTTGACGTAAATGGTTTCTTCCTGGCCCTGGCGCATCACGGTGACCGCCAAGCTATTGCTGCTACTGTAACTGACCCATTGGGCAGGGTTAGCCATTAAATCCTGCACCGCCTTACCATCTACCTGCACAACAATATCTCCCTCTTGCAGGTCAGCTAAAGAGGTTAGCTCAGCGGAGAGATTGTTTAATTTAAGCCCTGCTCCACTGCCCGCCATGACTGGCACAGCACCAAACATATTGGCCAAAGCGAAGCCCTCTTCAGGCTGGCTCTCGGCCGGCGATCCCTGCTGGGTTTCAATAATCACCTCAGGCTTTTTCATCAATACCTGCTGAGTCACCCCATTTTTGCGTACCACAATTCTAAAGGTCTCTATATCCACCAACCGAAAACCGGAATCGAGATCGTCACCAATACGGTACACCGCCTCTGGCTTGCCGCTAAACTTTAAGGTCGCCAGCGAATCTTCACCGGCCATCATCACGCCCAGCAGTACAGCGCTAATGTTGGCCTCTGGCAATTCGCCGTGTTTTTCAGCCAGGCTGGACTCGGCAACTACTGAACTACTGCTAAACCAGTTCCAGTACAGCGCCTTTGCCGAGGGCAGCCGGGAGATTTCTCTGTACTCAGTGTTATCAGAGGCAATAAATTGCAGTGCTATAGAGACTGCCAGAGACCCAGATACAACCAGCAGCGCAATCATCACTCCAAGACGGGCAAGTTCGCTAGAGGGGCGATCGAGTAGCTTGCGACTAATTGACATAGCTGACCTCCATGGTTGCATCCCACAGATTGGCTTCGCTACCCGACCCATTCACCTGCAGGCTGTCGACAACAAACCCCTGACAGGCAATCTGGTGCGCTATACGCACCACGCGGTTGGCATCGCTGGAGGTAAAGTTCAGCACCAGCCCATCGCCGACCTCACGTAAATTTTTCAGCCGCAGCTGGTTGCGGCGAATCAGCCTGGTCAATAGATCCTTGGCCGGCTCCGCTGATGCTGTGGAGGATGAGCAGCTATTGGTCAGCCGCGAAACCACCGCCTGCTGTTGCTGCAACCACAGCATATCTGCCTGCAGCACTGTTTGCTGGCTAGCTAAATCACTATTCCTGTCCAGCTGAGGCAGTAGCGCGGTATATAGCAGCGCGATAAAAACCGCAGCCCCACCGGCCCGGATAAACAGCTTTTCTCGCTCTTGCAATCGGGCAAACTTATCCTGGACATTGGTTAGCAGAGCGTTCATCGGCCACCCCCTGCCTTGGCGGTGAGAGTCAACACAATTGAGTCTTCTCCGCGGTTGGGCTGCTGGGTAATGGAGGTTTGGTAACCCGGGATATTCAGTGCTCTGCTCTTAAGCTTGCTGCCACTATCTATAATTAGAGACAGCTTGTCGTCACCTGCAGTCATTGATACAAGATTGCACTCACAGTCACTCATCAGTGCATCCAGTGCGGTTAATCCGACCACAGCGCCAGTGCGCAGACTCTGCTGCTGAGCAAACAGATAGCTCAGTCGCTGCTCAGCCAAGCTCCGAACATCCGCCGCATTGATATTGCCAGTGCCAAATAGCTTTGAGGAGCCAGAAACCAGCTGTTGCTCTAACTGCTGTACCTGTTTGCCCAGCAGATTATTGGAGATCTGCAGGTAGGCAAACAGCAGCACCAGAGCTAGCGCCGCCAGCCCCATCACTGGAAGCCAGCTAGCCTGACTGGTTTGGCTACTGCGGGGCTTAAAATCTCCCTGCAGTAGATTGGGTGTGGCGGGAATATCAGTAAACTCCCAGTCAATATTGGAGTCATTGATATCCGCTGTCTGCCCAAGATCTTGGGGCACCAGGCTCTGGTCTGGTATGGAGATGGATAATCTGGGAGCCACTTCAGCGCTCTGTATCAGCCGATCAATCATTGCCCAGGCTATTTCCGGGCTGGCGGCAAACCCCTGGTCGGGGCCACTGCGCACCACAACGGTTCCCTCGCGCCATCCTACATTGATGCGTCCGGCCTCCCAGGGCAGCGCTAAATAGTCCGGTACCATACTGCTCGCGGCCACTGCAGAATTTTCTGCTACACGACACCAGTGCTGCATATCTTCGCGGCTCACGGCCAACACCTGCAGCTGATTATTGTCAGTGCGTCCAGCGATAACAAAGTGCATCTCTTCGACCGGTTGCAGTATGCGGTCTTCCAGCAGCCAGGGTATTAGCTGCGGCCACTTGCGTTCGGGAGCTGTGGGCACTTCCACCTGATGGAAGCCAATACGCTCGGTGGGCACCCAGAGCTGCATAGGGGTGGCCCTGAGGTCGTCAATAGAGCCAAAAGCATCGCCTTGATTGGTGATACGACGATCTAGACTGTGGATATGATCAACTGATGAATTCATCAGAAGGCTTCCCCAATCATTGAACAGGCGGATTGCACTTTATTAGTCTCCATAGACTGGTCTTCATCTGGATTTTCACTCGGTTCTTGGTATGAGCTGTTATCAAACAGTTTATCCAGTGCCGAGGACGCAGGTTTCGGTAGCCTCGCCGGCACCATGGTTATTTCTCTGGCCAATATCACCGGCTCTTGGCGACCTGACCTGTCCATTATACTTTTTACTTCGATGCGTGCCTCCCCCAATGTCACTTCTAAATAAAGCTCAAAATAATTGGAATTCACCCCAATAACAGTGGCGGGCCAACGGGTTTTTACCAGAGGCAATGCCAGCTGGGTGCGCTCGGCAATAAATGTATAGAATTCATCCACTGAGCTAAATGGCCGCTGTTCACTGACCATCTGTTCAAACTCAAGCCCCATGCTGCCGCCGACAGCTGCCAACATCTGACTTGAGGCGGTATTAATATTAATCGGGGTGATGTCCGGCAGCGCACTCAGGTAGGGCATCAGGCGCTGCACCTCTGCCACCTGGTAGCTACCTATGGCCGCCAGCTCTGTAGTATCGGTAATCAGGCTATTGGCCGGCACTCGCGGTGGACTGTAACCATCGTAATCGACCTGCTCAGCCCCCCAGCTGTTGATCAGCTCAGAATCTGGATCCAGCCAGTCGATAATGGTCGCCGATCGCGATGGGTCTGCTGCAATTTCCAGCGAGACCAACAGCGTCTCCCAAACTCTGGCATAACCATTGGTGTCGGCGGCCATCTCTGCCTTGAGAGACTGGCTGGTATAGCGGCTAAAGTTATTGAGATTTATTCGCCCCTGCAAGTCTGAGAGGCAGCCTGTCAATGTGCCGCCCTCCACGGGCAGAATTGGCATGGCCTGAGCCCAGTCCTCTTCGAAATGGTCTGCAGCACGGTCATCGCTACTATCACTCAGCAGTTGTCGGGCCCAGTTTTCACCACTGATAGCCAGAAGAATAGCCTGATCTGTATGCCGGGCACCGGTGGCCTGAGAGACATCAATCTGATGGCGATAAAAAATATTCCCCATGGTAATAACCAGAGCCAGCATCAAAATTAGTGCCGCTAGCAGGGCAACTCCAGCCTGATGCTTAAATGGCTGACTGGTTCGCAACCGACTCATTGTGCGACCACTCCGGGAAACAGCCGCGAACTCTCGCCCAGACCATCAATATTAATGGTCACGCGAATCATTTTTGGCAGACTGCGCAGACTGTGCGTTTCATTGATTGGCGGCCAATCCGGGCCATAGAAAAAATCCTTGCTGAGGTGTTCGAAAATAACCTCGTCCACATTATCCATCAGAATTAACGTGCTGCCCTCCGACATGCGGGGAGACTGAGTTATGGCCCAGGACTGTCGCTGCAGCTGCTGTTCGCGATTGATACTGTACTCGACCCGGCGCAGTCCACTGGGGTTGGATTGCACCATAGGGCCGCCGCCACGACTAAAACGCACACCAAACTCGCTCTTGTCGGTCACATAGGCAGGCTCACGCATACCCAGACCATCCACAAAGGGTCGCGCCCGCAGATGCATAATATCCCGGCCAATAATCTGCCAGGCGCGCTGCAGGCGAGCTTCCTCAGCTAAACTCTGACGACTGCGATCATTGGTGTTCAGTACGGCCTCGACAGCCTGATAGGACAGCACTGACATCATAGCCAGCAATAGCATTGCTACCACTGTTTCAATCAGAGTAAAACCGCGCTGGCGACTGCTATTCATCGAACTGGCTCACCCACGAGATACAGGGCCAGAGAACCTGAGCTCCTGTCACTATCCTCAGGCCCGGTTAGGACCTCATAGCGGTAGAGATCTTCACCCATGGCCGCTTTAATTTTCATTTCCCAGCGCCATGACTGCTCGTTTTGCCTGGCGACGCCTTTGGTTTGCCTGGTGCTGCGATCTGTGGTCGGCACCCAGCCCTGAGCGTCTTGATAGCGCTCCAGCAAACGGTTCCAGGAGATCTGGGTAGCGAAAAAACCCTGGCGCAATTTCAGTCGCTCATCGGCATACTGCTGCACCACATACAATGTGCTACCCAGCACCCAGCTCAAGATAGCCAGCGCCACCACGACCTCTATCAGAGTAAAACCCTCGGCTGATTTTGCCTTGGTATAATCAGTCATGGCTGCAGACGGCTCATCAACACTTCGGCTCCCGCCGCTCCCCACTGATAGTTAAACTCAACCTCAGAGGAGCTAAAACTCAGACGCATTTCAGTCTGGGGCTCTATATAGCCGTCGGGCAGAAATGCCATTTCTGGCAGCAGCAGTACTTCTGGCTCAGTCTCCATGATTCCCAGGCCCAGCAGATCTCGGTCCTGCTTTTGTTCCTGGGGCAATAATGGATTATCTTCGTCCAGCTGCACCAGCCAATCGATCTGGGCGTCAGCGGATAACTCAAACGGCTGGGGCGCAGTCACAGCCACCCAGCGCTTGCGATAGTAGATAACGGCACGCAACTGAGTTACATCGGAAGCTTCAGGAGTCTCGGTAATTACGCCGTAGGCGGCACCCTGCAGAGCGGAGTATTCTGCCAGCTGCTGCAGCCAGACCAGTAGTTTATCGGCCTCACTGGAATAACGACGCGCAAAAGCCTGATTGATAGCCAATACACTCATAGCAGCCATGGTAGCCACAATCATAACCACCACCGACAGCTCGATAAGGGTAAAGCCCCGCTGTGGCTTAATGGCAACCATAGTCAGATAAAATAGCGTCGGAAATAAAAGTGATTACTCACTTTATGTTCCAGTTGCCCCAGTCCTTATTGGAACCTTCACCACCCTGCTGGCCATCGACACCGAGAGTAAATACCTCGACTTCTTTGCCATGGGTGCCGGGGTTTTGATACTGATAGCCAACACCCCAGGGATCCTCTGGCAGATCCTCCAGGTAGGGGCCATTCCATTTATCGGCACCAGTTGCGGGGGGCTTTATCAAAGACTCAAGACCCTGAGCCTGGGAGGGGTAGCGGTAATTATCCAGGCGGTAAAATTTAAGAGCGCTTTCAATAACCCTTATATCCTGAGCCACCCGAGTTTCCTCAGCCTGCTGCACCTTGCTGAATAATGTGGGTCCGATCATGGCACCCAGCAGGGCAATCACCACTACCACCACCATCATTTCAATCAGGGTAAAACCGCGATTTTTTCTGCTATTTGTCATCTTTATCACCTAAATACTATCTCTCTGTTTAGCCTTGCCTGCAATGTCTGCTCAACTTACTCCTGTTTAACTTATCGCAGGCTAGACCATATTGTTCATATCCATAATAGGAAGCATGACCGCTGCGACCACTGACAGGATTATCATTCCCATAAAAATAATCAGAATGGGATTAATCAGCTTTAAAAAGACCTCGATGGCATTGGCTAATCTCAGCGAGTAATAGTCCGCCACGCGCATCAACATCTTATCCAGTTCACTGGAGGCCTCGCCGCTGCCAACCATATGAATTAAAAATCCACTGCCCACCTGCTGTTCTTCAAGAGCTTTTTGCAGACTGCTGCCACGGCGCATACTCTCAGTCACCGCTTCCATTTTGCTGCGCAGATACAGGTTATTGACCACCGCCGAGGAAATCTTCAGGGCGGCGAGCGCAGGTACGCCATTGTTGAGCAACACCCCCAGGCTGCGCGACCAGTCGGCGATATTAGCCATGCGCGTCCAGCGCCCCAGCCCCGGGACGTTTAAGATTAACTCGTGCCAGCGCTGGCGGCGAACCGGATCGCGCAGTAGTCGCGCAAAGGCTACAAGACTGGCAATTATGGCAACCAGCAGATAGAGCCCATACTGCTGAGTAAACTCACTGAGGCCAATGACCACCTGGGTTATAAACGGCAACTCGCGATTGGAACTGGCAAAGATAGCGGTGATTTTGGGTACCACCCAGACCATCATAATAGCCACCACAAGAATCGAGGTCCCCACCAATGTGGCCGGGTAGATCAGAGCTCTAGTCACAGTTTTGCGGTTTTCTGCACTGGTCTCCAGATCCTCGGCCAGGCGCAACATCACCCGGTCCAGATGCCCGCTCTCCTCGCCCACGCCAATACCAGCAATCACTGCTGGCGGAATTTTGTAGGGCGAGCGCCGCAGAGCCTCAGAAAAGCTTCTGCCCTCAACGATCTCGCTGCGCCAGCTCTCAACCATGCGTCGCTGCTTATCCGTCTCCGCCTGTTCGATGGTCATGCGCAGAGCATCTTCGAGAGGCAGACCCGACTGAATCAAAATGGCCTGTTGCTGCAACAGCAGGGACAGATCAAAATTATTAACCCGCGCCTCGCGGCCGCGGCGAATACGCGCACCAGCGGTCTGACTGACTTCAGCCAATGTCGATGGCAGTAGATCTTTCTCTTTTAACAGGCGCCGCGCATGGCGCTCAGAATCAGCGGTCACCACACCATCGACCAGCTTGCCGGCGGAGTTATAGGCGGAGTAGTCAAAGGCTGGCATAGCTGTTAGACGCTGGTGACGCGAAGCACTTCTTCGACCGTGGTAACGCCTTGGCGCACCAACTCGAAGCCAGCATCGCGAATGCTGGGAACACGCTGACGAATAGACTCTTCAAGCTCGATTTCACCAGCATTTTCGTGGATTAAAGATTGCAGTGGCGCGTCCACAGTGACCAGCTCAAACATCGCCTGACGGCCAGCAAAGCCGGTGTTGTTGCACTCTGCACAACCCTTGGACTGGAAAATGGTGGCTCCGGGCTCGAGCCCGAGCAGGCCGCGATTAAACTCATCGGCCTGCACCTCTACGCGACAGTGATGACACAGCTTGCGCATTAGACGCTGAGACAGGATACCGCGCACAGTAGACGCCAACAAAAAGCTATCCACGCCCAGATCCTGCAATCTGGTGATAGCGCCAGCTGCTGTATTGGTGTGCAGCGTCGACAGCACCAGATGGCCAGTTAAGCTGGCCTGGGTGGCAATTTCCGCGGTCTCTCCATCGCGAATCTCACCGATCAGAATAACGTCCGGATCCTGGCGCAGAATCGCTCGCAGGCCACGGGCGAATGTCATGCCGGCGCGAAGATTAATCTGGGTCTGACTAATACCGGGCAGATCATATTCCACCGGGTCTTCGACAGTCATAATATTGCGTTCCTGGCGATCCATTTGCTGCAGTGCTGCATACAGAGTCGTGGTTTTACCAGAGCCTGTGGGACCAGTGACCAAAATAATGCCATGGGGCCGAGATACCAGTTCTTCCAGTTCACGTCTGGTGCTGGCAGCCATGCCCAGATCGTCGGTTTGCAGCTTACCTGCATCTTTATCCAGCAGTCGCATCACCACCCGCTCACCATGACTGGAGGGCATGGTAGAAATTCGCAAATCGATACTTCTACCACCCAGTCTCACGCTCATACGCCCATCCTGGGGCAGGCGCCGCTCGGCGATATCCAGCTTAGACATCACTTTGATACGTGAAATAAGCAGCGGTGCAATCTGGATTGAGGGGCTGAGCACAGTTCTCAGTACACCATCGAGGCGAAAGCGCACCAGCGCTTCTTTTTCGTAGGGTTCAATATGAATATCAGAGGCGTTTTCTTTCAGCGACTCAGCCAGAATGGCATTGAGCAGTCGTACTATGGGGGCGTCATTTTCAGCGTCCAGAAGATCGCCAACTTCCTCTAATTCTGCCGCCGCTGACTCGAGATCGACAAAGTCTTTAATATCTTCCATTACTGACTCAGAGGAGCCCTGTTTACCCGCATAGACTTGGCTAAGTACCGCATCGAATTCTTCGTCAGCCACAGCGCTGACAGATAGATTGCCGCCGGCAGCGCGGCTAACCTCAGCCACCGCCCAGTCGGGGGCATCTGGGGCCAACAGCAGATTTCCCTGGTCGCTCTGCAGCAGTACTCGATTGACGCGAGCAAACTCGTAGGGTAGCAACTCCAATGTATTCTGCGTCATTTACAACCTCTGGTGAACATCACAATAGACCCCGCCCAGTGCCAAGCAAAATCCTAACCCAAACCTTACCACAGTCGCACATTAGTCTTACATTGTTTAGGCTTTATTACAGCGCAGATCTGGGTTGTTTTGACTCAACTTAAAATACCTTAAAAAGCCCGCCAGCCATTGATCGGCCCTGAACCGGAGCAAAGCTAATTGCGCCGAGTAAAACCTAGTCTTTAGAGGGTTTGCCGCCGGCCATATTGGGAAAGGGGAATGCGCTGACATTGCCACCCGATGGGGCATCTGTAATCTTGCAAGTTCCCTCTTTCTCCACTTCGTCTATACGCACCACCGACTGCATGGGAATAAAACTGCGCTTGATGCCAGAAAACTCATTTTTAAGCTTCTCTTCTGCAGGATCAACAATCATCTGTGAGCGCTCCCCGAAGACAAACTCTTCGACCTCCAGAAAACCCCAGAGGTCACTCTGGAACACGTGTCGGGCATAAATCTCATAGACCTGTCCCTGATTGAAAAAAGTTATCCGGTAAATAGGCTCACTGGTCATCAATATTCTTCACAATAGACTGTTAAATTGGCGGCGGCATCATACCACAGGGCGATTTCAGAACACTGTATAAATGTTGCGAATCACCAGCGCACCGCTATAATGCCAGCCCTCGGTAATTGATCAAAGAATAACCAGTTTAATGACGGCAAAAACGGTTAAAAAACTCCATATCGTAACTCATGGCTGCCAGATGAATGAGTACGACTCTGCGCGCATGCAGGATTTGCTCGGTGACAGCCATGATATGGTAGCTACCGACAATGCGGCCGATGCCGATGTTATTCTTCTCAACACCTGCTCAATCCGCGAAAAAGCCCAGGAGAAGGTCTTCCACCAACTGGGGCGCTGGAAGCATCTCAAAGAGGCCAACCCTGAGCTGGTGATAGGTGTGGGCGGCTGTGTAGCCAGCCAAGAGGGCGAGGCTATTGCCAAACGCGCACCCTTTGTGGATGTGATTTTTGGGCCTCAGACCCTTCATCGCCTGCCAGAAATGATGGAAACCCGCAAAACTGATGGCACCGTGGTGGTAGATATCAGCTTCCCGGAAATTGAAAAGTTTGACCGCCTGCCAACTCCCGAGGCCGATGGCGCCAGCGCCTTTGTGTCAATTATGGAAGGCTGCTCTAAATACTGCACCTTCTGCGTAGTTCCCTACACCAGGGGCGAAGAAGTCAGCCGGCCCATGCCCGATGTGCTAATGGAGATTGCCGAACTCGCCGCACAGGGGGTTCGCGAGGTCAATCTGCTCGGTCAAAACGTCAATGCCTATCGCGGAGAGATGCCCGACGGCTCTATCTGTGACTTTGCCGAACTGATTCCCTATGTGGCAGATATTGAAGGAATTGACCGCATTCGCTACACCACCAGTCATCCAGTGGAGTTCTCTGATGCCCTGATTGATGTCTACGATCGAGTACCAGAACTGGTCAGCCATCTGCATCTGCCGGTTCAAAGCGGTTCCGACCGCATCCTTATGGCCATGAAACGCGGTCATACGGCGATTGAGTACAAGTCAAAAATTCGCCGCCTGCGCGCACTGCGCCCGGATATCAGTATCTCTTCCGACTTCATTATAGGTTTTCCCGGTGAAACCGAAGATGACTTTGCTGCAACCATGAAACTGATTGAAGAAATCGGCTTTGATACCTCATTTAGCTTTATTTACAGCGCCCGCCCGGGCACGCCCGCTGCAGATTTAACCGATAACACCAGTGAAGAAACCAAAAAGCAGCGACTAAAGATCCTCCAGGATCGCATCAGCCAAAACGCTGCCGAAATCGGCCGCCGCATGGTGGGTACCAGGGCAAAATTGCTGGTCACTGGTATCAGCAAAAAGGACCCGGGGCAGCTCCAGGGCCGCACCGAGAACAACCGCGTGGTTAATTTCCGCAGCGATGATCACAGCCTAATTGGTCAGTTTGCCGAAGCCGAAATCACCGAGGCCCTGCCAAACAGCCTGCGTGGAAACCTTATTTCCGCCTAATTCTGCGTATAAAAGCGCCGCTTTTTATGCTTTTTGCATCATAAAAAGAGTTTACGCTCGTCTTTAGTTCGCGCTATGCTACAGATATGTCGATCACAAAAAGGCTTTAAAGCAACTATTGAAACGATTGGATACTCAGCCATCAGCCTACAGCATTACTCTCGAGCCCAACGACGCCCGTCGTCTCGCCTCACTCTGCGGTCAATTTGATGAAAATCTTCGCCTAATCGAACAGCGGTTAAACGTTGAAATTCGCTCGCGAGATAATTTCTTTGCTGTCTATGGAGACAATCAAGCCTCTCAGTCTGCTGCTGACATCATTTACAACCTCTATCAGGAGACCGCTCACTACTCGGAGCTGTCGCCTGAGGAAGTTCACCTGCACCTCCGCCAACAGGAAAGAGAGACGCCTATGACTCAAACTGCCAGCAATCTGCAAGCCGCCGACAATATTGAAAATTTTTCGGTGATACGTACCAAAAAAGGCAATATCAAACCCAGGGGGCTCAACCAGCAGCGCTATGTGCGCTCTATTCAAACCCATGATATTAACTTTGGTATTGGGCCTGCTGGTACGGGCAAGACCTATCTGGCGGTTGCCTGTGCCGTTGAGGCACTGCTGCGCGACGAGGTGGAACGTATTCTACTGGTGCGGCCTGCTGTTGAGGCTGGCGAGCGACTGGGCTTTTTGCCTGGTGATCTGGCACAAAAAGTAGATCCGTACCTGCGCCCACTCTACGATGCCCTGCATGAAATGCTGGGCTTTGAAACCGTGGCCAAATTACAGGAGCGCAACGTGATTGAAATTGCGCCCCTGGCCTATATGCGCGGCCGAACCCTCAATGGCGCCTATATTATTCTCGACGAGAGCCAAAATACTACGCGGGAGCAGATGAAGATGTTCCTTACACGTATTGGCTTTGGATCCACTGCTGTAATTACTGGCGATATGTCACAAATCGACCTCCCACGCGGAGTCAGCTCTGGCCTTGTACATGCCTGCGAGGTACTGCAGCATGTGGAAGAAATTAGCTTTACCAACTTCGAATCCCGTGATGTGGTGCGTCATCCGATCGTACAGAGCGTGGTAGACGCCTACGACCTCTACGAAAAAGGTGCTGATCAGTAATCCCATGACTATCTCGCTGGATATTCAGATGGCCTGCTCTTCGGAGGAGGCGCCAGAGGAAGACAGTATGCGGCGCTGGGCCTGTGCGGCGCTTCGCGATGAGCGAGTGGATGCCGAGCTCAGTGTGCGTATTGTTGATGAACAAGAGAGCGCAACGCTCAACCAACAATACCGTGGTAAAGCAGGCCCCACCAATGTCCTTTCCTTCCCCTTTGATGCCGTCACTCCAGAGCCATTGCCCATGCTGGGAGATCTGGTTATTTGCGCCCCTGTGGTGGGTCGCGAAGCCGCTGAGCAAAACAAATCGATAGAAGCCCATTGGGCCCATATGTGTGTACATGGTGTACTGCACCTGCTGGGCTATGATCACGTTGGCGACCGCGATGCCGAAGTGATGGAAACCTTAGAAACCGATATTTTATTGGGCCTGGGTTTCCCCGCGCCCTACTCTTTTCCCGATACTAGCGACTAATAACAATGAATGACGAGACCTCAAATAATAGCCAGGACAACTCATTGCTGAAAAAGATCGGCAAGGTGTTCTCCGCCAGCCCCAGCAATAGCGATGAAGTCGCTGATATGCTGCGCAGCGCAGAAAATGAGGCAATTATTGATGCCAGTGCTCTGCAAATTATGGAGGGGGCTTTAAAAGTCTCTGACCTGCAGGCTCGGGAAATTATGATCCCCAGATCACAGATGAAGGTGATTGAGGAGGACTTTAGTCTCGAACAGATATTGGAGCTGGTTATTCAATCTCAGCACTCTCGTTTCCCTGTGGTAGGCGAATCATCTGATGATGTTTTGGGTATTCTGCTGGCCAAGGAGCTATTGCCCCTGGTGCTGTCGGGCAAGGAGTGCTTTGATCTCAAAAGCCTGCTGCGCCCGGCGACTATTATTCCAGAGAGCAAGCGCCTGAATATACTGCTGCAGGAGTTTCGCGAGCAACGCTACCATATGGCCATAGTAGTAGATGAATATGGCGGAGTATCTGGGCTATTGACGATTGAGGATGTGCTGGAAGAGATTGTAGGTGAAATTGAAGATGAAACCGATGAGCACGAAGCCGAGCAAATTCGCAAACTAGGTGACAACCTCTTCAGTGTCGAAGCTATCACTGAAATCGACGATTTTAACGAGTTTTTTGATATTGGCTTCTCTGACGATGAGTTTGATACCGTTGGTGGCCTGGTAGTTCACGCCTTTGGGCATCTGCCAAAAATAGGCGAGTCAGTCAGCATCGAGAACTTTAGTTTTAAAGTAACTGATGGCGATAATCGCAAGGTCAATATACTCGAAGTCAGCAAAAGCACCCCGTGACCACCCTCTGATGATACGCCTGAGCCGAGGACAAAACTTTCTGGCGCTGTTTGCCTCAGGTGCACTCTTGCCGCTGGCTCTGGCGCCGCTCTCAATCTGGCCCATCGCTGTTATCAGCATTGTAGTGCTGTTCTGGGCCCTGGAAGAACAGACTCCAAAACAGGCCTTTATCAAAGCCAGCATTTTCGGTTTTGGTTTATTTTTTTCCGGGGTTAGCTGGGTCTATGTGAGCATCCATGAGCATGGATATATCGCTGCTCCTCTGGCTTTACTTGGCACCAGCCTATTCTGTCTGTTTCTTGCCCTGGTATTTGCCGCTCCTTTTGCACTCAGCGCATTGATGCCCCAGTCTCCAGGGGCGCTAATCTTAGGGCTGCCCGCTCTGTGGGTGCTGAGCGAATGGTTGCGCAGCTGGCTATTGACCGGCTTCCCCTGGCTCTACGTCGGATACAGTCATACTGATACCTGGCTCAATGGCTGGGCACCTCTGGGCGGCGTGCTGCTGCTAAGCTATTTCAGTGCATTGGCCGCGGCATTTATTGTGCAGCTGCTTTTCAGGGGTCAACGAGGGCCAGCTGTTATCACTGCTGGCAGCCTGATTTTGCTTATAACCCTTGCTGGCTTTGGCCTACAGAGAATTGACTGGACTCAACCTACAGCAGACAAGCTATCAGTGGTGCTGATACAGCCCAACGTAGAGCAGGAGGACCGATGGTCTCTGGCCGAGCAGGACGGTATTTTGGACCGCCTGGTTGCCCAGACAGACCCTTATTGGGGTGCTGATATTATTATCTGGCCTGAGGGAGCAATCCCAGCGTTACCAAGGCAGGTAATGGATTATTTGCTAGAAGTAGATGCCATAGCAAAAGTGAACCAAACCGCACTGTTGACCGGTATACCCACACAGGATGCACGCAATCGCCGCTACTTTAACTCCATGCTGGCGCTGGGGGATTCCAGAGGTCAGTACGATAAAACCAGACTGGTGCCCTTCGGGGAGTATGTGCCACTGGAAGGTCTGCTGCGAGGTGTTAATCGGCTTTTTGACTTACCCATGTCATCGTTTTCATTGGGTGCTGAAGGACAGCCGCTATTGACGGCCAAGGGGCAGCAAATTGCCACCGCTATCTGTTATGAGATTGCTTACCCGAATCTGGTAGCCAATACAGCAGCAACGGCTACCATGATTTTAACGGTTAGCAATGATGCTTGGTTTGGGCGGTCTATAGCTCCTCAGCAGCATATGCAAATGGCGCGCATGCGTGCCATTGAAAATGCCAAACCATTGATACGTGGCACCAACAATGGCATCACGGCGCTGGTCAATTATCGGGGTGAAATAGTCCAGCAACTTGAGCAGTTTGCTGCCGCGGAGCTAACTGGCACTGTAAAACCCAGAACTGGCGAGACAGTATTTACTCGCCTCGGCAGCTGGCCTGTGGTAATTGCAGCCATACTAATATGCGGCGGTCTGATGATCTGCCGTCGACGCAAATCAAAATTAATAGGGGACTCATAATGACTTTAAACAAAACAATATTTAGCACCGCCTTACTCTCTCTGGCCCTGTTACTGTCTGCTACAGCCGGCGCTCTGGAGGTTGGCGATCAGGCTCCTGGGTTCTCACTGCAGGCCACTGATGGCAAGACATACAGTCTGCAACAGTTTCATAATAAACAGGCCATTGTCATCGCCTGGTACCCAAAGGCCTTTACCAGTGGTTGTACCATAGAGTGCAAGTCTCTGGCCCAAAACGGTCATTTACTGAAGCGTCTGGATGTCACCTACTTTATGGCCAGCGTGGATGCCCTGGAAGATAATCAGGCCTTCGCTGAAGAGAATGAGGCTGACTTCCCGCTGCTGAGCGACCCCAGCAAGCAAGTTGCCGAAGCCTATGATGTACTGGCTTTCTACGGCGTACCCAAACGTCACACCATCTATATTGGCAAAGATGGCAAAGTGCTGTTTATCGATCGCAATATAAATGCCGCCACCTCAGCGGAAGATATGGCTGCCAAGCTTGTGGAGCTGGGTATTCCCGAGCGCCAGGCCAGCTAACCTAATCATTCGACCCAAGCCAGTCTAACTGCTGTTAGACTGGCCTCAGTTCCCCTATAATTCGCGGCTACTAGACAAACCCTACAAGCAGTGAGTTTCATGAGCATCGAACAGCATTACGATCCCGCCAAGATAGAACGGGACGCGCAACAATATTGGACCGCCAACCAGACCTTTGAAGTCAGCGAAGACCAGAGCAAAGACAAGTTTTATTGTCTGGCTATGTTCCCCTACCCCAGTGGCAAGTTACATATGGGCCATGTGCGCAATTACACCATCACCGATGTGATCGCTCGCTACCAGCGCATGCAGGGCAAAAACGTGCTGCACCCCATGGGCTGGGATGCCTTTGGTCTACCCGCGGAAAATGCCGCGATCCAAAATAAAACCGCGCCGGCAAAATGGACCCAGGAAAATATCGCCTACATGAAGGCCCAGTTAAAGTCGCTGGGCTTTGGTATTGACTGGACCAGAGAGCTGGCGACCTGTGAGCCAAGCTACTACAAGTGGGAACAGTGGTTTTTTACCAAACTTTATGAAAAGGGCCTGGTTTACAAAAAAACCAGCGCAGTTAACTGGTGCCCCCACGATGCTACTGTACTGGCCAACGAGCAGGTCATCGACGGCTGCTGTTGGCGCTGCGACACTGTGGTAGAACGCAAAGAAATACCCCAGTGGTTTATTCGTATCACCGACTACGCAGAACAGTTACTCGATGATCTTGACGACCTGGATCAATGGCCGGAGCAGGTCAAGACCATGCAGCGTAACTGGATTGGCAAGAGTCGCGGGGTCAATATGACCTTTGATCTGGCAGCTCCCGTTGGTATGCATTCAAGTTTTGATGTCTACACCACCAGGCCCGATACACTGATGGGTGTGACCTATCTAACTCTGGCTACCCAACACCCCATAGCGCTGCAAGTGGCGCAATCAAATCCGCAGCTGGCTGAGTTTATTCAGCAGTGCCAGACTCAGCAGGTGTCTGAGGCCGAGATGGCCACCATGGAAAAACTTGGCATGGATACCGGCATCAGTGCCGTGCATCCATTAACCGGTGAGCCTGTCCCTGTCTGGGTAGGCAACTATGTATTGATGGACTATGGCTCTGGCGCAGTTATGGCAGTGCCGGGCCACGACCAGCGCGACTATGAATTTGCCCGCAAATACCAGCTGCAGATCAAACAGGTGGTTACCCCGGCAGGCGATGAACCCTGTGATATTGAAGATGAAGCCTTTGTCGACAAGGGGATTCTGGTTAACTCCGGCAAATATGATGGCATGGATTTCGCCACGGCCTTCGATGCTATAGCCAGTGACCTGGAAGCTGTGAATCACGGCTCTGTTACCACTAACTATCGCCTCCGCGACTGGGGTGTCAGCCGCCAGCGCTACTGGGGATCGCCAATTCCAATGTATAACCTGGCTGAGGGTGGCGAAATACCAGTGCCACTGGACAAGCTGCCGGTGCTGCTGCCCACAGATGTGGAAATGGACGGCATTCAATCGCCAATTAAAGCCGACCTGGAATGGAAAAAAGCTGAGCTCAATGGCCAGGCAGTGGAACAGGAGACAGATACCTTTGACACCTTTATGGAGTCGTCCTGGTATCATGCGCGCTTCACCTGTGCCGATTTAGACAGTGCCATGCTGGACCCAGAACGCGCCAATTACTGGCTGCCGGTGGACCAGTACGTAGGCGGTATTGAGCATGCAATACTGCATCTGCTCTATGCCCGCTTCTATCACAAACTGCTGCGCGATGAGGGTCTGGTGGAGAGCAGTGAGCCGTTTAAGAGCCTGCTTTGCCAGGGTATGGTGCTGGCCGAAAGTTTTTATATTGACAGAGATGGTCGCAAGGAGTGGTTGGCACCCTCTGAGGTCAGTGTCGAGCGGGATGACAAAGGCCGCACCATTAAAGCCACTGAAACTGCCACTGGTGAGACAGTTCATAGCGGCGGCATTACCAAGATGTCTAAGTCAAAAAATAATGGCGTCGACCCGCAGACTGCGATTGATAAGCATGGTGCAGATACAGTGCGCCTGTTTACCATGTTTGCCGCACCCCCTGAGCAGACGCTGGAGTGGAGCAATGAGGGCGTTGCCGGTGCCCATAGATTCCTGCGCAAACTGTGGACCATGGTCCAGACTCATATCGCAGAGGATTTCAATACGACGCTGGATACTGCTAATCACAATGATTCTCAGAGAGATCTGCGCCGCAAAACCCACGAGACCATAGCCAAAGTCAACGATGATTACGGTCGTCGCAATACCTTTAACACAGCTATAGCTGCGGTAATGGAGCTGCTCAATGAAGTGGGCAAACTCAGCGGCAATGAGGCCCAAACTCAGGCTGTTCGCCACGAAGCGCTCAACAGTGCAGTGTTACTTCTGTCGCCTATAGCGCCCCATATCTGCCACAGTCTGTGGAATCTGCTTGGCCACAGCGATGCTGTAGCCAATGCTACCTGGCCAACAGTGGATGAATCCGCTCTGGTACGCAGCAGTATTGAGATGGTGGTACAGGTCAATGGCAAGGTCCGCGGCAAGATTCAGGTGGCTGCTGACGCATCAAAAGAGCAGGTGGAAGCTCTGGCTCTTGAAGATAGCAATGTGCAACGGTTCACCGATGGGGTTACTATTCGTAAAATAATTGTGGTTCCAGGACGATTGGTTAACATAGTAGCCAACTAGCCGAAGCCAGCTCAGAGGACTGAATATGACCATCAAGACCATAATGTTAACCATTATTGTGCTGCTGACATCCTCCTGCGGCTGGCAACTTCGCAACGCTCAGATTGTCCCGGAAAATCTGGGCAGCCTGCATCTATCAGCAAAAGATCCTCACAGTGCACTGATTCGGGAGCTGACCCGCTCACTAGAACTCTATGGCGTGGATGTTGTGGCCAGTGTTGCTGATGCCAGCTACTCGGTAGTGATTGTCGACTTTAGACGCACCAGGCGCACCAGCACCATTAACCCCAGCGCCCGGGTTGCAGAGTACCAGCTTAATGAAGATGTCGACTTTTTGATTGTCAGCGGAGATGGCTCACAGCTGGTCCCCCTGTCGACAGCCTCTGTAGAGCGCGTCTACGAGTTTAATGAGCAGGACGTGCTGTCATCAGATAATGAAGAGCGCCTGGTCAAAAACGATATGCGCAGCGAAATTGTACGGCAGATTCTCAATCGTCTGCAGCTGCTGCCCACAGAGGCCCAAGCAACAATACAGCAGCAGACTGCGCAGTGAAAATAAAGCCAGAGCAGCTTCAAAGTCATCTGCAGAAGCAGCTTCTGCCAGTCTATATTATCAGTGGTGACGAGCCCCTGCTGGCCCAAGAAGCCACAGATGCTGTGCGCACTGCCGCACGATCCGCGGGCTATACTGAGCGTGAGCTATTTCATGTGGAAGGCAATTACGACTGGAATCAGCTGCTTAATGAGGCCAACTCACTATCGCTGTTTGCCGATAAAAAGATACTAGAAATCCGTATTCCAAACGGCAAGCCTGGAGACAAGGGTAGCAAAGCCCTCTGTGAGATATGTGCCAATCTCAACCCCGACAATATGCTGCTGATTCTGCTGCCCAAACTTGAGCGCGCCACGCAAAACAGCAAATGGATTAAAACCCTGGAATCTGTTGGCGCTCACATTCAGGTGTGGCCAGTGACCGGAGCGCACCTGCCGCGATGGATTCAGCAGCGCCTGCAACAGGCTGATATTCAGGCCAATCAAGAGGCTGTGCAGATTCTCGCCGACCGGGTTGAAGGCAATCTGTTGGCGGCAGTGCAAGAAATAGAAAAGCTCAAACTGCTGGCACTGGATGGCAAGGTGGACGCTAGCCGCATGTCTTCCGTGGTAGCAGATAGTGCCAGATACAATCTGTTTGAATTTATCGACAAAGTATTATCAGGAGATGCTCAGAGCGCCGCTCGCTCATTGCGCGGACTGCAAAATGAGGGCATAGAGCCTGTTCCTCTACTCTGGGCCATTACCAGGGAATTGCGTATTCTGACCAAGGCCAGTGAACAGGTCAGCCAGGGTACCCACAGTGACTCGGCACTCAAATCTGCCGGCGTCTGGGATAAACGTATTCCTCTGTTTCGCGGCGCTCTGCGGCGCCTAAGCCCAGCTCATTTGCGCATGCTGGTGCATCAGGCAGGCGCCATTGATCGCGGTATTAAAGGACAGCGCCAAGCCGATATCTGGGATGAACTGACTACACTGGTGCTATCCCTGGCCGGCAGTCAAACCCTGCAACCCAGCAATATCAAGGTTCTTCTGGACAGCTAAGCTGCTAAGCCAACCATAGATAAACCACTGCAGCAATCACCGCTGCACCCATTAAATTGAGGGCAAAGCCCTCCCTCACCATCTGCTGCACCCCGATTTTCCCTGTACCAAAGACAATCGCATTGGGCGCTGTTGCCACTGGCAGCATAAAGGCACAGCTGGCAGACAGTGCCGCAGGCAACATCAGCAGCGCCGGCTCAATTCCAGCACCCAGAGAGGCCGCGGCTAAAATAGGCATCAATAATGTGGTGGTTGCTGTATTGCTAGTAATCTCCGTCAAAAAGGTCACAGAGAGGGCCACAATGGCAATAATCGCAATAATGCTCAGCCTGGTTACGCCAGAAAGTGACTGGCCAATGGCCTCGCTGATACCGGTGACCGCAAAGGCCTTGGCAATAGCGATACCGCCGGCAAATAGCAGCAACACCCCCCAGTGAATACTGGACGCGGACTCCCAATCTAATAGCTTGCCACCATGGCCATTGGGCAGTACAAACATCAGTACCACAGAGGTTAGGGCTACGGCAGCATAGTTAGCACTGGGCAGACCAAATAGCAGACTCCAGCCGCCAAAGGGCTCACGCAGGGTAATCCAGGCCAGTGCGGTGAGGCTAAAGATTAATAGCACGCGGGTTTCTTCTGTGCGCCATTCACCTACCTGGGGAATAGACAGGGGCTCACCTCTATCCAGATTGCGAGTCATCCAAAGTCCAGCTGCTGGAATCATTAGCAGCACCACCGGAATAGCCCAGAGCATCCACTGACCAAAGCCAATATTAGTACCCGTAGCCTCAGCATAAATTTTAAGAAAGACCACATTGGGCGGTGAGCCAATTGGAGTACCCAGCCCTCCGATACTGGCAGAATAAGCAATCCCCAAAAACAGAGGCACGGCCAACTTGTTGGCCGTGGCCGGAGAATCAGCACTTTCCAGCACAGCATAGGCCACCGGCAGCAGCATCAATGTGGTGGCAGTATTGGATACCCACATACTCAATACTGCCGAGGCCACCATAAACCCAAAAATTAGCCGCCGCTGATCATGACTGCCAAATAAATTCACCATATACAGAGCGAGACGCCTGTGGGCGCCACTTTTCTCCATGGCTTTGGAGAGCATGGCGCCACCCATCAGCAGCAGAATTAGCGGGTCTCCATAGGCCTGGGCAACCTGCTTACCATCGAGAATACCCAGCAGCGGAAACACACCCAGCGGGATCATGGAGGTAGCTGGAATGGGGATGGGCTCGAAGACCCACCAGAGCGCACAGAGCAAGGTGAGACCTGCGGCCATGGCACCCTCTTTGGCCCAGCCAAACTCTATCATCAGAAGTGCGGTTAGCACTGCTGCCAGAGGCGCCAGCCACAGAGAGAGACTTTTTAACCCAGGTGTCATAAGTTTTACCCTTGCTCTTTGCCAAAGTCTAATTTGGGTCTAATCCAGATCGCCCAAGCTGTAGTCACCGGCCTCATAGGCAGCGATAATTTCCTCTGCTCGCTGCTGGTCGGCGTCATTGACAGTTATTGATAGATGCCCCAATGCGGGCAAATCTCCCATACCACCCTGCAGAGCTGCCCCCTGCAAAAACACCTGCAGGCCCTGCTGCTCCATCAGCCCTTTGACAAGCTGAGCTTCAAAATAATCGCTACCACGATAAACAGAAATCACTGAGATCTCTGCCTGCGGCTAAAAACAACCAACAGCCACATGACTGCAATGCCTGCGCCATTGGCAACCATATCCATAGGCTCAGCATAGCGGTAACCAGTGAGTGGCTGGGCCCATTCCATGGATACGCCAAAGGCCATAGTAGCTGCAGCAAGGACCCAGAGCGGCGCGCGAGCATTGTAGGCTTTGACGGCCAGGGCAAATAACAGACCATAGGCTGCGGCATGAACCACTTTGTCACTGTTTTGAATATTCGGCGTCACAGCGGGGATTGGCGATAGCGACAGGTATAGCAGGGCCACCAAAAACAGCCAGAAAAACATCTTGAAGTACTGTTTTGCAATCATAGAAATTCAGACTCTGAATAATTTGTTATTTTAACTGGTTATCAATCTGTCGGTAGCGCTCAACTGTGCCCACGTCACACCATTGACCTCTGTAGACCTGCCCACTAATACGCTGCGCATCAATTGCCGGTCGCAGTATATCCCGCAGCGGAAAGCAGGGTTTAGACATCCCCAAGCCCGAAAACAGCTGAGGGCGCAATAGGCTAATACCACTGAAAGTATATTTCTCGCTAGCCTCGGAGACCAGTTTACCCTCTACAAGCCCAAAATCACCCTGAGGATTATGCTCGGGATTATCAACCAGCAACAGCCAACCATCCAGCTCGCTAGACAAATTTCCGGTGATGGTCTGGAGGGGGAAGTCAGTCCAGATATCTCCATTAATTAATAAAAAAGGCTGGTCACCAAGCAGCGGTAATGCATTGGTAATACCACCCCCGGTTTCCAGGGGCTGCTGCTCTCGCGACCAGCTAATAGCAACACCATAGTCACTGCCATCGCCAAAATAGTCCTCTATCTGCTCGGCCAGCCAGCTGATATTAATCACCAGATCAGTAATGCCCACAGCTGCCAGGCGCTCGATATGATGCTGCATCAATGGCTTACCACCAACAGGTAGCAGAGGCTTGGGCGTGGTATCGGTCAGTGGCCGCAGACGCTTACCGAAGCCTGCCGCCAAGATCATGGCTTTCATAGCTCTGCCCTCTGAGGCTCGTTATACCAGCTATGGGTATCAAGCAGCGGGCTGATACGCTGCTTAAACCAGAGGCAAAAGGCCTGGCATTCCGCATACTGCTCCGCGGCCTCAAGGCTGTATTCAATCACCATGGGGAGATTTTTAAGGTAGTCCAGCTTGTTATCACGCAGAGCCAGACGGGCAAAAATGCCCATCACCTTAATATGTCGCTGCAGACCCATCAAATCAAACCAGCGCAAAAACTGCTGATCATCCACCGGCAGGCCCAGCCGCTGTTTAAAAGCCAAGGCACGCTGTTGAGTTTGCTGAGCTGGCCAGCGGATATAGCAGTCTTTTAACAGCGACACCAGGTCATAGGTAATGGGCCCCCAGACAGCGTCTTGAAAATCAATAACTCCCAGACTGTTATTGCCTACCAGCATCAGATTGCGCGAATGATAGTCGCGATGCACCAGGGTCTGAGGCTGCTCCTCGGCACTCTGGGTTAAGCGGGCAAACAGATCGTCCAACATAGTGCTTTCATCTGCCTGCAGTTCAACGCCCAGCAATTCAGACACAAACCACTGCTTAAACAGAGTCATCTCGTCACCCAGCGACTGGGCGTCATAGCGAGGAAAAAGAGCACGGTTATCAGGTAGTTGCTGTAGCTCGAGCAATATTGTCTCGGCCAGATCATAGAGCTGAGTCACAGTATTGTCATTGAGCAGTGGCTGCAGTAGCTGATCACCAAAGTCTTCCAACAAAAGGTAGCCCTGAGCAAAATCCACCGCATGGATAATTGGCGTGCGCAGTCCCCCAGACTGCAGCTCCATAGCGATATTCACATAAGCTGAGTTGTTTTCTTTGGCTGGAGGCGAATCTACAGCAATAAGACTGGGCTCTGTGTTCAGCCGGTAGTAGCGGCGAAACCCAGCATCGCCAGTTAGCCCCTGAGTCTCCAGAGGCCCCTGCAGTGTCACTGAGCCAGGAAGAGAGGCTTGAATCCAGCTGTGGAACTGCTGCTGTTGATGTCTGTTTGGCAACCCATAAACCCTGTGTTAAATGCCAATTGTTATCCAACAGTTGGCCATGTATGCCAGCCCAACTTTAAGCTGGAGTAAAAAAATCTCATTCTAGCCTATTTCCCGCAATTAGAGGTCTCTACTCGAGGCAGATATCAGGTAAAATATCGCCAATTTAAAGATTTTGTGGATGATAGTTTTGCAGCCAGCGGTTTTTAAACGCTTTCCGGCGACATACAGCAGTCTATGCGGCCTGGCGCTGCTCACTGTGGCGTCTGTGTCTGGCGTTTCTGTGGCCGAGGCACAGTCACAATCTCAGTGGAACTGCGCAGCAGATGCCAATGGTGACTGGCGCTGCACTGAGCAGGTATCTGATAGTAACTCATCCATTGCTAGACCAGCCCAGAGCTTTAGGCCAGCGCCAGCCAACCCAGAGGAACCCAGATTGGCGACGGTTCGTAATCTGGACTGGGTGGAGGAGACAGCAATGACGCCTGAGCAAAAAGCCACTGTCGCCAAAAACTGCTGTGGTGCCTATGTTGAACCCTCAAGAGACTACCCGGATGCACATATAGAGCCAGAACAGGCCTCTTTGCGAGTTAACGCCAACAGTACCGAGGCTCTGCAAGAGGATATTGCTGTGCTGGAGGGTGATGTTCAAATATCTCAGGGCTATCGCCAGGTACGCAGTGATACTGCCGTGGTAAATCAGGTCAATCGTCAGGTGATCCTAGAAGGCAATGTACGATTTCGCGAGCCGGGAATGCTGTTGCTCGGAGATAGTGCCAAGGTCGATATCGATAGCAGAGAAGTAGAGATTAATAACGCCACCTATGTGCTCCATGAGGCTTCAGTGCGCGGCAATGCTGAGACTTTGTCGCGCACCCAGGAAGGCCTTATTGTTATCGACGAGGCAACCTACTCTGCCTGCGAGCCCGGCGACAACACCTGGCAGCTGGTAACCAAAGAAATTGGCATAGATCAGAATACGGGGTTTGCCACGGTTAAAAATGCGCGCCTGGAAGTCAAAGATGTGCCGATTTTCTACATCCCCTATATTAAATTTCCTGTTGATGATCGCCGCTCGTCCGGCTTGCTGTTTCCCACTATAAGCGCCAATAAGGAAAATGGCCTGGACTTCGCCCAGCCTGTCTACTGGAATATCGCCCCCAACTATGACGCCACTTTCACACCCCGCTATATTCAAGAGCGCGGAATTGGCCTGGGGCTGGATTTTCGCCATTTAAACAGCTGGTCAGAAAATCAGATTATTGCCAGCTATCTGGGCAGCGATAAAGGTGGTGCGGACGATGAAAAGATTGATCCCCTGACAGGCCTCAGACCCAACCAGGGAGAAGATCGCTACCTTACCGGCCTAAAGCACAGTGGTGGCGCTGGACGCGCCTGGTCGACGCACCTCGACATCAATCATGTTAGTGATGTGGACTACTTTCGCGATCTGGGCAATCTGACCCTGGACGACAATAGCTTGACCCATCTGCAACGCAGAGCTTCGGCAGGCTACGAAACCAGTCACTGGAATTACTCTCTGGAGGCTCAGGATTATCAGGTAATCACCCAGGGACTCGACGATCAGTACTCTGTGCTGCCACAGGTTTCCGCTGATGGTTACTACCGACTAGCCAATTCTCTAGTGATTGACTTAAAAAATCGCTATTCGGTGTTTAACCATGAGGATAATCGTTTTGTGACCGGCAGTCGCAGCAGCATAGACTACGGCATCAGCTGGGATAAGCGCTGGTCCTGGGGTTACTTCAAGCCCCAGGTCAGAGCTAGACATTTGCGTTACAGCCTCAATGCTGGACAGCAGTCAGCTCTGCTCGACAGTAATCCGTCAGTCTCTGTGCCCGTCTATTCTATTGATACGGGTATTTTTCTCGAGCGCAACGTCAGCTGGCTGAATAATTACAAACAGTACTTTGAGCCGCGACTGTTCTATGTGAGAGCAGACTATAAAGACCAGTCCAATCTACCAGATTTTGACACCAGAGAGTTTACGCCCTCCTACGACCTGCTATTCCGCGAAAACCGCTTTAATGGCGGCGACAGAATTTCCGATGAAAATCGCCTGACCCTCGCATTCACCAGCCTGTATATCGACCAAAAAACCGGTCAAGAGAGATTTAGAGCCCGTGTGGCACAGTCAATCTACTATGATGATCGCCGAGTCACGCTGAGCAATGACCCAAGTATGGAAGAGCTGGACGAGCTGAGCCGCAACCAGTCCCCACTATCTATCGAGTGGGCAGCGCGCATCTCCAAAGACTGGCGCATTACCAGTGACCTTATCTACGACAACCACGATAATGAGCTCGAGAAAAGCAGTCTCGGCATACGCTATAACAATGGTCAGAACCAGCTGCTCAACTTTACCTACAGATATACTCGCAGACCACCGCGGCTATTTTCTGGCATGAATGTAGATCAGGATATTGAACAGGCGGATATCTCTGCCTTTATTCCAGCCTGGGGCAATTTTAACTGGGTGGGTCGGTGGAACCATGACTTTACCAACAAGAGGGAACTGGAACTGTTTGCCGGTTTCGAATACAACAGCTGCTGCTGGCGTGCTAGTCTAGTTGCTCGGCGCTGGCTAGATCGCGAAGACGAAATATTATTTCCGGAAGAAGAACTTAAAGGCAAAAATGGCATCTTCTTTCAAATCCAATTTAAAGGTCTGGCTGGCACTGGCAGCCGGGTAGACACAATGCTCAACAATGGTATTTATGGTTATGAACCTCAGGAAAATTTCTAAACTTTTATCCACTGCAACTCTTGCCGCCTGTGCGTTGCTGGTTTCCCTGTCGGCCACAGCTCAGATAGAGCTACTGGACAAGGTTATTGCCATTGTCGACGATGATGTGGTTCTGCAGTCAGAACTCAACCAGCGCGTAGCTACGGTCTATGCTCAAATTCAGCAGTCCGGGACCCAGGCGCCGCCCCAGGACATTCTGCTGCAGCAGGTATTGGAGCGACTGATCTCTGAGCGCTTGCAACTGAATATTGCCTACAGCGCTGGCGTGCGTATTCCAGACGAGGAACTCAACGCAGCCATGGGACGCATCGCCGCGGGCAATCAGCTAACCATGGAACAATATGTTGAGCAGGTCCATTCTCAGGGACAGACCATCGCCGCGGTCCGCGAGGAAATCCGCAATGAACTGACCCTTATGCGTGTGCAGCAGGGCAAGGTAATGCGTCGTATTCGTATCAGCCAACAGGAGCTGGATAATTTTCTCAACTCTGAGGAAGGTCGGTTTTTAACCTCTCCAGATGTCAATATTGGGCAGATATTGCTGAGCGTACCCAGCAGTGCCAGTACAGCGGAAGCCGATAAAGTGTTGGCAAAAGCTAAGGATCTCCAGGCTCAGATATCCTCTGGAGTGGATTTCCGCCAGCTGGCCATAGCCAACTCAGCCGATCAATCTGCCCTGCAGGGCGGCGATCTCGGCTGGCGCAAGATGGCCCAGCTGCCAGGCGTATTTATCGATGCTGTTGAAGATTTGGCTGTCGATGAGGTATCACAGCCCATTCGCAGTGGCGCTGGATACCACCTGCTAAAGCTCTATGAGCGCCGCGGTGGTGGTGAGCAGTTAATCGAACAGCATTTTGCCCGCCATATTTTGATTAAGCCCAATCAGATTCGCGATCAGGAGACCACGGTCAGCGAGCTCAATAAACTCCGTGACCGCGCGCTGGCCGGCGAGGACTTTGCCGAGTTGGCCAAGGAATTTTCTGAAGACCCAGGCTCTGGCCTTAAAGGAGGAGAACTGGGCTGGTCAACTCCTGGCATGTTTGTGCCAGAGTTTGAACAAACCATGAACAGCATTGCGGTGGGCGAGATCAGTGCACCGTTTAGCTCTCAGTTTGGCTGGCATATATTGCAGGTAACTGAGCGTCGCAAGCAGGACTTTAGCGACGATATTCTGCGCAACCGCGCCGAGAATATGTTGCGTCAACGCAAGTATGAGGAAGAACTGCAGGTTTGGCTGCAGGAAATTCGCGACGAAGCCTTTATTGAAATTAAAGGGTCGCCGGCCTCATGATCCCGAGACTGGCGCTGACACCGGGTGAACCGGCCGGTGTCGGTCCCGACCTGTTGATTCAAACTGTACAGCAATCACAGCAGGCACAGCTGGTCGCCTTTGCCGATCCGGATATGCTAGCTCAGCGTGCCCAACAGCTGGGTCTGCCACTAAAGATACTACCTCTGGATACCAGCGCTGAGCCAGTCGCCACTGCAGCTGGCACCATTACAGTGGCTGCAATGCCTGCGGCTGAAACCGTAATACCCGGACAGTTAAACTGCAGTAATGCCCCCTATGTGCTGCAGACATTGGATGCTGCTATTGCCAGCTGCCAATCCGGCGATTGCCAGGCTATGATCACCGGGCCTGTGCAAAAATCGATTATCAATGATGCCGGCATCAGCTTTTCGGGGCATACCGAATATCTGGCGCAAAAAACTAACAGCGCCACTGTAGTGATGATGCTGGCTACCAAGGAGCTGCGGGTTGCTCTGGCAACCACTCACCTGCCCCTCAGGCAGGTTGCTGATGCTATTAGTGCCGAGTTGCTGGTCGATGTGCTCAATGTTCTACACAGCGATCTGCACAGCAAATTTAATATTGCCCGGCCAGTAATCCTGGTCTGTGGACTCAATCCCCATGCGGGAGAGAGCGGCCATCTGGGTCGCGAAGAAATCGATATTATCGAACCGGTGCTCCAGCAGCTGCGCGAGCAGTCGATGAATATTATTGGCCCACTGCCGGCTGATACCCTGTTTACCGACAAATATCTGCAGCGCGCCGATGCAGTGCTGGCCATGTACCATGATCAAGGGCTGCCGGTCCTCAAGTACCAGGGCTTTGGCCGCGCCGCCAATATCAGTCTTGGGCTGCCAATTATTCGTACCTCGGTTGACCATGGCACTGCACTGGATCTGGCTGCAACAGGGACAGCCGACAATGGCAGTATGATCACAGCTATAGAAGTAGCTATGCAGATGGCGGCAGCCAGCGCAGGTGCCCATTGAGTATTAATCATCAGGCGCGCAAACGCTTTGGCCAGAACTTTCTTGTAGATCAGCAAATTATTGCGCAGATTGTTTCTGCGGTAGCCCCTAAACCAGATCACAATCTAGTAGAGATAGGTCCGGGCATGGCGGCGATTACCGAACATCTGGTGGAGCTGTGCCCGAGTATGTCAGTGCTCGAATTGGACAAGGATCTGGTGGAGTTTCTCGGCGAAAAATTTGTCGATTACCCAGAGCTCAGCATTTACAGCGGCGATGCTCTAAAAATGGATTTCGCCCAGCTGCACGGAGGCCGTGACCTGCGTCTGGTGGGTAATCTACCCTACAATATTTCGACACCATTGCTCTTCCATCTATTAAAAATCCGCCACCTGATCACTGATATGCATTTTATGTTGCAGCGGGAAGTGGTAGATCGCCTCGGCGCCGTGCCTGGCACCAAAGCCTACGGCCGGCTTTCGGTGATGATTCAGTATCACTGTAGAGTCATGCCGCTGATTCCTGTGCCCCCTGAGTCCTTTAGGCCAGCACCCAAGGTTCAGTCTGCTGTGGTGAGACTTAAGCCCCATAAGACCATGCCCTGCGTCGCCGAGGATGAAACACTGCTAAGCCAGATTGTCAGCCTGTGCTTTCAGCAGCGGCGCAAGACATTGCGCAACTGTTTGCGCCCCTATCTGGAGCATCTTGAGTCCCAGACTAATAGCCAAGACAGTATTGACCTATCACGTCGCCCAGAACAACTGTCGGTCAGCGAGTTTGTGGCCCTGTCCAATCGCATAACTAGGAGTATTAAAAACACCCAATGATAGCTGAAGACCCAAACATTGAGATCAGCGTGACCAGCGAATACCTGCCCTCCCATTCCCAGCCGGAGGCTAACCGCTATGCCTTTGCCTACCATATTTGTATCGCCAACAGAGGTCAGGTCGCAGCGCAGCTGCTGAGTCGGCATTGGATTATTATCGATGCTAATCAGGAGCGCCAGGAAGTTCGTGGCGAAGGGGTTATCGGCGAGCAACCCACCATTGAGCCGGGCGCAGAGTATCAGTACAGCAGCGGCGTGGTACTTGAGACTAGCGTAGGAACCATGCAGGGTTCTTATCAGCTAATTGACAACGACGGCAACCCCTTTGAGGCTCCTATAGAGCCATTTTTGCTGTCTCTGCCTCATGCAGTGCACTAGATGACTCAGTATGCTGTAGGAGATATTCAAGGCTGTTTGCAGCCATTGTTGCGACTGCTGGAACAGGTGGCTTTTGATCCACGGCAGGATCAGCTGATCTCTGTAGGTGATCTAATCAATCGCGGCCCCCAGTCTCTTGAGACCCTGCGCTTCTGCATGGAGTTGGGCCCCGCCTTTAAAATGGTGCTGGGCAATCATGATCTTCACCTGTTAGCTGTAGCCCAGGGCGTTAGAGGGCCCACTAATAAGGACAGCTTCGGTGATGTGCTCAGGGCTCCAGACCGCGGAGTGCTTTTAGACTGGCTGCAGTCCCAGCCACTGCTACTGGAGGCCGGCGGCTATCATATGGTTCATGCAGGTATACCACCTATCTGGGATATGCCCACCGCCCGCAGGCTTGCGGCAGAGATTGCCGCTGTGCTGCAATCGGAGCACAGTAGTCAGTACTTCCAAAATATGTATGGCAATCAGCCTGATCAGTGGTCGGAGAACCTCGAGGGGCCGGATCGCTGGAGGTTGATCACTAACTATCTAACAAGAATGCGTTTTTGCACTGCTGAAGGCCGTCTCGAGTTAGAGTCCAAAGACCAGGTGGAGATGCCGTTGCCTTATAAGCCCTGGTTTGCTCACGAAAGGCGTAAAACAGCCGCCGACAAAATAGTATTTGGTCACTGGGCGGCTCTGCAGGGCCGGGACTGTGGCAAGCATGTATTTGCTCTGGATACTGGCTGTGTCTGGGGTGGCCCAATGCGCCTTATGAACCTGAATAGCGGAGCCTATATTCATCAGCCAGCTCAGGTCATGGATTAGCCGGAATACTGAATTTATACTGCCGTACCCTATGGGCCTGAGCCTCTTTGATAGCTACAAATTGGCAGACACAAAAAAGCCGAGCTAGGCTCGGCTTTTTACATCGGGCTGGGCTTATTCAGCAGCAGCCTCTAACACTTCGCTTTCTTCTTCAACAATCACGCGATCGACCAGCTCAACATAGGCCATAGGGGCATTGTCACCAGTACGAGGCGCACATTTAAGAATACGCATATAGCCACCTGGACGCTCCTGATAGCGAGGACCCAAGTCGGTAAACAACTTACCTACTGTCTCTTTGTTACGCAGACGATCAAAAGCCAGTCGACGGTTAGCAACGCTGTCCTGTTTGGCCAGGGTAATTAAAGGCTCCGCAAAACGACGTAGCTCTTTAGCCTTTGGCAAAGTAGTTCTAATCAACTCGTGCTCAACCAGAGACGCAGTCATGTTGCGAAACATTGCTCTGCGGTGAGGGCCAGATTTATTCAGTTTGCGGCCACTGTAACGATGACGCATGATTTTAATTCCTTAATTCGTTGCTGTCTCAGCAATGATATCTATACGAGCAGGCCTTAGGCGAGTTCGCGTTCACTTTTCAAGCTTGCCGGTGGCCAGTTCTCAAGACGCATGCCCAGAGACAGCCCGCGAGAAGCCAGTACATCCTTAATTTCAGTAAGAGACTTCTTACCCAAATTAGGAGTCTTCAGCAATTCAACTTCGGTGCGCTGAATCAGGTCACCAATGTAATAAATACTCTCCGCCTTGAGGCAGTTAGCAGAGCGTACAGTCAGCTCTAGATCGTCGACTGGACGCAGCAAGATCGGATCGATCTCTTCTTCTTTCTCTTCTGGCTCTGCAGCTGTCTCACCTTCTAGGTCGACAAACACAGCCATCTGTTGCTGGAGAATAGTCGCTGCACGGCGAATTGACTCTTCCGGGTCAATGGTACCGTTAGTTTCAAGTTCCAGTACCAGCTTGTCTAGGTCAGTGCGGTTTTCAACACGAGCACTCTCCACGCTGTATGACACTTTGAAGATAGGACTGAAGGTAGCATCGAGCTGCAGACGGCCAATGCTGCGAGTTTCTTCGTCAACAATGCGCGCATCAGATGGCTGATAGCCACGACCTCGAACAATGCGTAACTGCATGCTCAGGCTGGTCTTTCCAGAAATATTGGCAATCACATGATCTGGGTTGATCACTTCAATATGGCCATCGCTTTCGATATCGCCAGCGGTAACAGGACCAGGACCCTTCACATTGAGGCTCACTGTGGTGTCATCGCGACCTTCCATCACAATGGCTACACCCTTGAGGTTAAGGAGGATCTCCATAACATCTTCTTGAACACCCTCAATTGAGGAGTATTCGTGCTCAACACCATCAATCTCAACTTCAATGATGGCGCAGCCAGACATGGAAGACAGCAGAATACGACGCAGTGCATTACCCAGAGTATGACCGAAACCGCGCTCCAATGGCTCTAGAACCACCTTGGCATGGTTTGCATCATATGACGTTACATCTATGTTACGTGGTGTTAGAAATTCAGTAGCAGAATTTTGCATAGTATTACCTGTAAGAGCTATAAAGCGATTACTTAGAGTAAAGTTCGACGATCAGGTTTTCGTTGATCTCGGCCGGTAAATCAGAGCGATCTGGATTGCGCGTAAACGTGCCCTCCATCTTGTTGCTATCAACAGTTAGCCACTCAACTTCACCGCGTTGTGCTGCCAACTGCAGAGCAGTTTGCACACGAAGCTGCTTTTTGGACTTCTCGCGAAGACCAACGACATCACCTTCCTGAACTCTATATGAGGCGATATTTACTTTCTGACCGTTTACCAGAATGGCATTGTGGGCAACCAGCTGGCGCGATTCCGCGCGAGTGGCACCAAAGCCCATACGATAAACAACGTTATCAAGGCGCTTTTCTAAAAGAGTCAGCAGATTTTCACCGGTGTTGCCCTTTAAGCGAGCCGCATCTTTATAGTAGTTGCGGAATTGCTTCTCTAGGATGCCGTAAATACGACGTACTTTTTGCTTTTCACGAAGCTGAACCCCATAGTCCGAGAGACGACCGCGACGCTGGCCGTGCTGGCCTGGCGCACTTTCGTGACGACATTTGGATTCAAGGGGTCGCACACCACTTTTCAGGAACAGATCGGTTCCTTCACGGCGCGAGAGTTTACAAGTTGGTCCGAGATACCTAGCCATTTTCTATCTCCCTTACACGCGACGTTTTTTCGGCGGACGACAGCCATTGTGTGGCACAGGCGTCACATCGGTGATATTAGTAATTTTGTAACCAGCATTATTGAGCGCGCGAACCGCAGACTCACGACCGGGACCTGGGCCTTTAACCTGAACGTCGAGATTCTTCAGGCCATAGTCCTTTGCTGCTTCACCGGCTCGCTCTGCAGCCACCTGGGCGGCAAACGGAGTGCTCTTGCGAGAACCGCGAAAACCAGATCCACCAGAGGTTGCCCAGGAAAGCGTATTTCCCTGACGGTCAGTGATAGTAACAATTGTATTGTTAAAAGAAGCATAGATATGGGCTACGCCATCTATAACTGTCTTTTTGACCTTTTTACGGGCCGGTTTAACTGCTGCTTTTGCCATTAGAAATGATCCTAATTATCTTTTTATGGGACGACGCGGCCCTTTACGGGTGCGCGCATTCGTCTTAGTACGTTGTCCACGTACGGGCAAACTACGACGATGGCGCAGGCCGCGGTAGCAACCCAGGTCCATCAGACGCTTGATACTCATGCTGTTTTCTCTACGGAGATCACCTTCAACGTCGTTTTGCCCAACGGCAGCACGCAACGCATCTAATTGACCTTCGTCTAGGGCAGAAATTTTTGTGTCCTCTGCAATACCCGTGTCTGCACAAATTTTCTTGGCAGTTGGGCGACCAATACCAAACACATAAGTCAGTGAAATCACTGTGTGCTTGTTAT
>JAYPYO010000008.1:2796-56097 GCA_038135995.1 Porticoccaceae bacterium | reverse complement strand
GCCACAAAGAAGTAAAAAATGGTCTGCAGTAAATCCATAAACTAAAGCTCAATCTGCGAAATATAGTTTGCGCTGTGGATGCGCGCTTTTTGATCGGACTCTTGGACTCCATCCAATGAGTCTGGTTCAGAAATATCTAGCCCAAACAGCGTATTGTCAACAACCTGCTGAATCTGGGTAAAGCCTATGCGCCTATCCAGAAAAGCCTGTACTGCGATCTCATTGGCTGCATTGAGAATAGCTGGCGCATCGCCACCAGCACTGGCAGCATCGCAGGCCAGTTGCAGGCAGGGAAAGCTTTGCATATCTGGTTGCTCAAAGTCTAATCGGGCCACCTCAAAGAGATCTAGATCCGCCACACCTGACTCAATGCGCTCGGGCCAGGCCAGCGCATGGGCTATGGGTGTACGCATGTCCGGATTGCCCAGCTGGGCCAACACAGAGCCATCTCTATACTGCACCAGACTGTGGATCACACTCTGCGGGTGCACCACCACCTCAATCTGCGAGGGACTCACATTAAATAGCCAGCAGGCCTCGATTAACTCCAGCCCTTTGTTCATTAACGTAGCCGAATCCACCGATATTTTGCGCCCCATGCTCCAGTTTGGATGGGCACAGGCCTGCTCTGGTGTGATTTCAGTCATCTGCCCGGCTGACCAACCGCGAAACGGGCCACCAGAAGCGGACAGCAGCAACTTGCTGATCCCGGATTGCTCTGCCTGTTTATAGTCACCAGGCAGACATTGGAAAATTGCATTGTGCTCGCTATCAATGGGTAGCAGCACAGACCCGGAGGCCGCCACTGCACGCATAAATAGATCACCAGCCATAACCAGTGATTCTTTATTGGCGAGAAGAATCTTTTTACCAGCCTTGACTGCAGCCATGGTTGGCACCAGACCCGCTGCCCCGACAATAGCCGCCATTACTGTGTCAACCTGGACCGCGCTGGCCACCTGACACAGAGCTTCTACACCGTGGAGCACCTCGGTTTTGCAGCCAGTTTCATTGAGCAGCGTCCGTAACTGGGCTGCAGCTGTCGCATCGTTAACCACGGCAAATTGAGCCCGGTGGCGCTGACACTGGCTGGCGAGTTTTTCAATTTGCTGGTTACCGGTAAGGGCAAATATCGAATATTTATCTGGGTGCCGGGCGATCACATCCAGGGTACTTTCACCAATAGAACCTGTCGCCCCTAGCAGAGTAATGGCTTGCATAAAATTAACGCAGACTTAACTGACTGAGCAGCAGGGCAAACAGGGGCATGCCCGCCATAATGCCATCGATGCGATCGAGCACACCGCCGTGACCTGGCAGCAGCTGACTGCTGTCCTTAACACCACTGTGACGTTTGATCATACTTTCAAAAAGATCACCCAGAACAGAGTAAAGGGCGACGGGGAACACCAGAATAAACCAGTTTTTTATGTCTGTGTCGGGCAACAACCAGGCCAGAGCGATAATGAGCGGCAACTGCAGTATCAGCCCACCGGCAAACCCCTCCCAGGTTTTACCCGGGCTAACTATAGGAGCCAACTTGTGCTTACCCATCAAATTACCGGCGATATAACCGCCAATATCGGCGAGCGCGATAACCAAAATAGCCATTAACAGCAGCCAACGGCCATTGTTGCTGTGCAATATAGAGGCCACAGCAGCCCAGGTAGCCACCAGCAACAGCAGACCAATAAGCCCCAACACTGGCTTGGGCGACCAAAGAATGGCGCTGGAAGGATAACCCTGAATCCACAGAAAAATAATGGCCCAGAGCCCAACAGCAAGCAGACTAATCTGCTGGCCTAGCTCAAAATCAAATGTTGAGTGAAGCCCAAGACAGTAGCCAGAGACCAAAAGAGAGAGCAGCAATAGCCCCAGGTAACCTGTTCTGCCAGCCACAGAGCTAATTTTAAGCAGATGACTCCACTCCCAACCGGCGACCATAACCAGCAGCATTATTAACAGGGAGAACCACAGTGGCGAGAGAGTTATCAGCATGCCCAGCAGCACAGCGACCATTGCAATAGCAGTAAAAACCCGCTGTTTAAGCATGGGCGCTTTCACCGGCATCCAGCTCAGAGTGGCTGCCGCTTTCTTCGCGCAGGCCAAAACGCCGCTGGCGTGAATAGTACTCTTCGACAGCTATCTGCAGAGCTTTGGCATCAAAATCCGGCCAGTAACAGTCAGCGAAATACAGCTCGGTATAGGCCATTTGCCACAGCAGGAAGTTGCTGATGCGTTGCTCCCCTGCAGTGCGGATACAGAGATCTGGGTCTGCAATACCGCCCTGCTGCATATATTTGTTAAACGTCTCTTCATCGATGTCAGCGGAGCGCAGACGACCCATCTGCACCTCAGAGGCCAGGGTCTGAGCAGTGCGCGCTATATCCCAGCGACCACCATAATCGACACACAGATTGAGAGTGAACTTGCCACTGGCAGTCATAGTCTCGGTATCGCTAATCAGGCGCTTTAAACGATCGCTAAAATGACTGCGACTGCCAATCACTTTGAGACGAACTCCATCGTCGCGCAGTGCCTTGGCTTCCTTTTTTAGGTAAGAGGAGAACAGCGACATCAGCCCTCGCACTTCCAGCTCTGGTCGCTTCCAGTTTTCACTGCTAAAGGCAAACAGGGTCACAGTGTCTATACCATTGCTGCGAGCAGCTTCAAGTGTGCCGCGGATACGTTCAACACCAGCCTCGTGACCAGTGATACCTCCCAGTCCGCGCTGCTTGGCCCAGCGATTATTGCCATCCATAATGATCGCAACATGCTTTAAGGGATGGGGAGATACCATTGGTATTGGATCAGCCATAAGTTCAGCCTGCGGAGATTAAATCTCCATCAAGTCCTTTTCTTTGCCCTGCAGGGCCTCTTCGACTTTCGCCACAAAGCGATCGGTGATTTTCTGGATATCATCCTGGGCTCTGCGCTCTTCGTCTTCACTGATATCTTTGGCTTTTTGCAGCTCTTTAACATCAGAGATTACATCGCGACGAATATTGCGAATTGAAATACGGGCGCCCTCTGCCTCAGCCTTGGCCTGCTTGCCGTAATGCTTGCGAGTCTCCTCAGTCAGAGCCGGGAGCGGCACTCGAATCACTGCGCCAGCGGTCGAGGGGTTCAACCCCAGGTCCGACTTCATAATGGCCTTCTCAATCTCTGGTACCAGGGACTTTTCCCAGGGAGTCACAGACAGAGTACGGGCGTCTTCAATGGCTATGGATGCCGCCTGAGCCAGGGGAGTGTCCACTCCATAGTAGTCCACAGACAGTCCATCGAGAATACTCGGATGTGCCCTGCCAGTGCGGATCTTGTTAAAGGCATTGCCCAGCGCATCCAGTGCCTTGGCCATGCGCTCTTCAGCGTCTTGCTTTAGTTCTTCAATCATTGTGACCTCCTATCCCTCTTCAACCAGCGTGCCCTCGGCACCACCCACTATCAGGTTAAGTAAAGCGCCAGGTTTAGACATACGGAAAACTCTGAGCGGCATATTGTGCTCTCGGCACAGGCATATGGCGGTTAGATCCATGACACCAAGCTTTTTGTCCAGCACCTGATCATAGGTTAGATGATCATAGAGTTCAGCGCTGGGATCAAGCATCGGATCCGCACTGTACACACCATCTACCTTAGTAGCCTTCAATACCACATCGGCATCAATCTCAATACCGCGCAGACAGGCCGCTGAATCAGTGGTAAAAAACGGGTTACCCGTGCCGGCAGCAAATATAACCACATCACCATCTTTAATATAGCGGATAGCGCGGCGACGATCATAGTGCTCGACCACGCCGCTCATAGGTATAGATGACATAACATGGGAAGAGATATTGGTGCGTTCCAAGGCATCTCGCATAGCCAGAGCATTCATTACCGTAGCCAGCATACCCATGTGATCGCCAGTCACTCGATCCATACCCGCTGCATTTAAAGCAGCACCGCGAAACAGATTACCACCACCGATTACCAGACCCACTTGAACACCAATACCGACTAGCTGGCCGATTTCCAGAGCCATGCGATCGAGAACCTTGGGGTCAATTCCAAAGCCCTCTTCGCCCATCAGCTCCTCACCACTCAGCTTGAGAAGGATTCGTTTGTACTTTTTCTCTTTACCCGTGGTTGGCATATCCGCTCCTGTCTGTTTTAAGGCTTTCGCAGCCTACCTGTTCTGGCAATCCTAGTCGCTAGCACCTGCTACCTGTGCTGCTACTTCTGCAGCGAAATCCACCTCTGCAACCTCAATACCATCGCCCACTTCAAAGCGCACAAAGGAGGTTACCTCACCACCGCCAGCGGCAACCAGCTTGCCCACTGTGGTATCGGGGTCTTTAACAAATGGCTGATCGAGTAGGCTACTCTCTTTGAGGAACTTATTCACTCGTCCACCGATCATCTTCTCAATAATCTCTTCCGGCTTGCCACTCTCACGAGCCTGGGCGGCAAAAATTTCCTTTTCCGCAGCAATCAGCTCTGCTGGCATTTGATCGGAGCTGACAACAGCAGGGTTAACCGCGGCAACATGCATGGCCACATCTCGGGCCAGCTCTTCATTGCCGCCGGTCATACCAACCAGTGCGGCGATACGGTTATTGCTGTGCACATAGGCACCAATTACCGGCGCTTCCAGACTGGCAGCTCGACGAGCCGAAATGTTTTCGCCAATCTTCTGCACCAAAGCTTCGCGAGCATTGGTCAGATCACCGGCCATTATAGAAGCAATATCAGTTTCCTTGGCACTGAACCCAGCGTCCAAAACTGTATTGGCAAAGTTGAGGAAGCCTTCGTCGCGAGCGGCAAAATCCGTCTCACTGTTAACTTCCATCACCATGGCGTAGCCGCCTTCAGACTTAACCAGCACAATTCCATCCGCCGCTGTACGGCCAGCTTTCTTGGCTGCTTTCATGCCGCTTGACTTGCGCAGCTCTTCAATTGCCTTCTCAATATCGGCTCCGGCTTCAGTCAGCGCTCTCTTGCACTCCATCATGCCCAAACCCGTGCGATCTCGCAGCTCTTTCACTAAAGATGCTGTTACCTGTGACATTATATTCCTCTCTAAAACATTTAATCAGTTGGAAAAAAGGGGGCAGTGGCCCCCTTTTTACTTATTACCAGTGCTTTGCCCTGTTTGGCTGCAATCGAAATTACTCCGCTGCGGCTTCCTTGGGCGCTTCTTCGGCTGGCGCTTCGGCTGCTGGAGCCTCTGCAGCCGCAGGAGCAGCTTCAACAGCTACTTCTTCAACAAACTCATCTTTACTGGTGATGGTGGCAGACTGAGCCTTACCTTCAAGCACAGCATCGGCGATCGAGGCTGCGTACAGCTTGATTGCACGAATCGAGTCATCGTTGCCAGGAATTACATAGTCAACACCGTCCGGGTCGCTGTTGGTATCAACGATGCCCACAACCGGAATACCCAGTTTATTGGCTTCATTGATAGCAATGCGCTCATGGTCAACATCAACAACAAACAGAATATCAGGCAGACCGTTCATATCTTTGATACCACCGATGCTGTTCTCAAGCTTGTCCTTCATGCGCGTACGCATCAGAACTTCTTTCTTGGTCAGCTTTTCAAAGGTGCCATCAGCTTCCTGAGTTTCCAGCTCGCGGTAGCGACGGATTGAAGCACGAATAGTTTTGTAGTTGGTGAGCATGCCGCCCAACCAGCGATGGCTGACATAGGGCATGCCACAGCGCTCTGCTTGCTCTTTAACAATTTTTTGTGCGGCGCGCTTGGTGCCAACAAAAAGAATTTGATTACCTTTGGCAGCTTGCACGCGCAGAATCTCTAGCGCCTCATTGAAAGCTGGCACAGTGTGCTCAAGGTTAATTACATGGACTTTGTTGCGTGAGCCAAAGATGTACTGGCTCATTTTGGGATTCCAGAAGCGGGTTTGGTGGCCAAAGTGCACACCAGCCTGCAACATATCTCGCATACTGACAGATGACATAAGTTTTCCTCTAGGGGTTAAGCCTCCACATCCCCCGATAATCAACCCGTTAAGCAGTTTTGCTCGCGCTTTACAGGCACCCAGATTAGCGTGTCGGAATGTGTGTGTCGTTTAGTTTAAAAATACCGCTGCAAGGACATCCTTACAACGGCGCGCTTTATACCATAACCAAACAGCCATATAAAGCAAAAACACCCATAGATTTGATGTTCCAACCGCCCTCTTGCAGCTCACTGCGTCCACATCAGCACTCGCTGGAGACTAAAATTTCCCTCAGGTGCTAATTTGGCCGGGAAATTTGCCTGCAACACTCCCTCAATGCTCAATAGATGCGTACAATAGCCGCACTTTGTGAATGCACGAGAGTATCAATGACAGTAGAACTTCGTACCCCGGACCAAATAGCCAAAATGCGTGTAGCGGGCAGATTAGCCGCTGAAGTGTTGGAGCTTATTGGCGACTATGTAGTGCCTGGAGTGACCACCGAAGAGCTGGATCGAATCTGCCATGAGCATATTGTCAATATTCAAAAAGCCATCCCAGCCTGCCTGGGTTATCGAGGCTTCCCTAAATCCATATGTACCTCTGTCAACCAGGTGGTGTGCCACGGTATTCCCGCCGACAAAAAGATCCTTAAAAGCGGCGATATTGTTAATATAGACGTCACCGTAATCAAAGACGGCTGGTACGGAGATACCAGCAAGATGTATACCGTTGGCAAGGTCCCCAGCCATGCCGAACGACTAATCAAAGTATCCCAGGAATGTCTGTACAAAGGTATTGAGATGGTGCGTCCCGGTGTGCGCCTGGGTGATATAGGCCATGTTATTCAAACTCATGCCGAGGCTAACTACTACTCAGTGGTTCGCGATTACTGCGGTCATGGCATAGGGCCAGAGTTTCACCAGGAGCCGCAAATACTCCATTATGGCAGGCCAGATACAGGCCTCGAGCTGGTCGAGGGCATGACCTTTACCATAGAACCCATGGTCAATGCAGGGAAACACCAGACCAAGCTCAAGCCGGATGGCTGGACCGTCGAGACCAAAGATGGTCGACTGTCGTCCCAGTGGGAGCACACCATGCTGGTGACCGCCGATGGCGTTGAAGTTTTTACCGCCCGCGGTGAAGAATCGTTTTAATATTTTTTTGATTAGCCCTCTGGTTCGACTGCCAGCATAGCTCAGGACCAGACCACGAGAAACTGAATTAATGTCGAGTAAATCTGTAAATCTGCCCTCGGGCCTGGCAGTGCCATTATTTTTTGATCAAAAGCGCTTTGTCGCCGATCTGGCCACCGGAAATCCGGTCACCGTGTTTCGGGACGCCCTCGGCGCTGCTCAAAATCATTTTTCCACCCGCTTCCATGAGGGCGAAGAGGTGCACAGCCTAGTCAATGAGGCGGCTCGTTTTGCGGATCTGATTCTGTGCTATGCCTGGAGCCGTTTTGAATGGGACGACAATATTAGCCTGATTGCCGTTGGAGGCTACGGCAGAGGTGAGCTGCATCCCCACTCCGATATAGATTTGTTGATCCTTATGCGCCGCAACCGGCCGCAAAAATATCGCGCGAGTATCGAGCAATTTCTGACCTTTTTATGGGATATCCAACTTAAGATCGGTCACAGCGTACGCTCATTGTCCCAGTGCGTAGATGAGGCCAAAGCCGATATCAGCATAGCCACCAATCTGATGGAAACTCGGCTGCTGTGCGGCGACAAAGCTCTGCGTGAGAGCATGCTAAAAAAGACTGGCCCCAACAAAATCTGGTCATCCAGCAACTTCTACCGCGGCAAGATCGATGAGCAGCGTGCCCGCCATCGCAAACATGCGGATACAGAGTACAATTTGGAGCCCAATGTTAAAGAGGCTCCCGGCGGCCTGCGGGATATCCAGCTGATTAACTGGACTGCCAAGCGCCACTTTAATGTGCATAGACGCTCGCTGCTGGTGCAGGCTGGCTTTCTCTCTGAAGAAGAGTACCTGACGCTGCGCCGGGAAGAGGAATTTCTGTGGAAGGTTCGCTATGGCTTGCATCTTATCGCCGATCGACCCGAGGAGCGCCTGCTGTTTGATTACCAGCGCAAACTCGCCACCATGCTTGGATTTCGCGACAGTGAGGGTCGATTGGCTGTTGAGAAGTTTATGCAGCGCTATTACCAGGCAGTGCTATCGATACGCGAGCTGACCGATGTACTTTTGCAATATCTGGACGAGGCTATCTACCGAAAAAACAAAGCCAAGGTCATAACTCAGGTCAATGAGCGGTTTGTAGTTCGCGATGACTATATAGATACCACCAGCGAAAATGTTTTTATCAATCAGCCCTCTGCCCTGCTCGAGCTTTTTGTGATTTTAGGTGAGAACGAACATATCAAAGATATTCGTGCCTCCACTATTCGCCAGATTCGTCTGCACAGAAATCTGATTAACGATCAGTTTAGAGCAGACCCCATTAACCGCGGTTTATTTATGCGGCTGATGCGTGCCCCTTATATGCTGTCATTGCAGCTGCAGCGCATGAATCGCTATGGGATTCTTGGCAGCTATCTACCGGAGTTTGGCAAAATTGTCGGCCAGACCCAACATGACCTGTTTCATATCTATCCGGTGGATGTGCATACTCTGCAGGTTGTGCGCAATATCCGACGACTGGCGCGACCAGAGATAGCCGAGCAGTTTCCAGTGGCTGCCCATATCTTTAAAAACTTACCCAAACCTGAACTGCTGATCATTGCCGCCCTCTATCATGATATTGCCAAGGGCCGTGGCGGTGATCACTCAGTGCTGGGTTCAGTGGATATTGCTGATTTTGCCGAGCGTCACGGCCTGCGGCCCCAGGAGATCAAACTGTTGCAATGGCTGGTCGAAAATCACCTGCTGATGTCCACCGTGTCTCAGAGAGAAGACACCTCAGATCCGGATGTGATCTACAAGTTTGCCAAGCACTGCGGCGATCTCATGCACCTGGAATTACTCTATGTGCTCACCGTCGCTGATATTAATGCTACCAACCCACAGCTATGGACCGACTGGAAAGGCTCATTGATGCTCAATCTGTATTTTGAGACCAAACGGGCTCTGCAGCAGGGGCTGGGTGTTCCAGTAGATAAGTCTGTCTGGGTTGAATATGCCAAGACCGCCGCACTGAGAATGCTTGCCGAAAACAATATTAGCGAACCGCAGGCGCTGGCCGTGTGGAGCGATGTAGATCAGGAATTCTTTTTGCGTGAGCGCGCTGAAGATATTGCCAGCTTTACCCAATCGATTATCGCCAACCAGCACCCGGGCACTCCAGTGGTGGTGCTCAGAGATGTGGGTGTCGAGGTACCGGTGGCTACACAGATTTTTGTCCATGCCCCGGATCGACAAAATATTTTCTCCATTATTGCCGCTGTACTCGACCAGTTGCAGCTAAATATTCAGGATGCCCGCCTGCACACCACCAATGATAATCGTGCCTTTGATGTGTTCTATATTCTCGATGACGAAAATCGTCCTATTGGTACAGACGCCAACCTCTGCGCCCTGATAACTGACTCATTGACCAAGGCTATAATGGACCCCAGCGCGGTCAAGTTTGATATCTCCCGACGCACCTCACGGCAGCTTAAAAACTTTACCCTTAAAACTCAGACCTCCCTGAGTAATGATAGTGAGACCAACACCACGATCCTTGAAGTGATCACCCCAGATCGCCCGGGTCTGCTGGCCCATATAGCCAGTATATTCCTGCGCTTTGGCCTCAATCTCTACAATGCTAAAATCTCCACCCTGGGCGAGCGGGTTGAGGATACTTTTTACCTGACTGACTTCAGCCATAAACCCCTGACTGATCCAGCCTTTGGCCAAAAGCTTCAGCAGACTATCTGCAGTGAACTGGACGCCCGCAACGCCGAGGATAATTAGGCCAGACTATGCGAACACAACATGAACTCTAATCTCCAGTTGCTGCACCCCTACCCCTTTGAGAAGCTAAAGCAACTCAAGGCCGGGATAAAACCACCAGCAGGGCTGGACCATATAGCCCTGTCGATCGGCGAACCCAAACACCCGGCTCCAGAGTTTGTCAAACAGCGCCTGCGCGACAGCGTCGACAAGCTAGCCCTGTACCCCACCACCGCTGGCAGCCCAGAGCTGCGTAAAGCCATCGCCAGCTGGCTGCAACAACGCTTCTCACTGCCTGCTGACGGGATCGACCCAAACACAGAGGTACTGCCAGTTACAGGCACCAGGGAGGCCCTATTTGCCTTTACCCAGGCGGTAGTAGACAGTACCGAGCAGAGCCCATTGGTAGTCTCGCCCAACCCCTTCTATCAGATCTATGAGGGCGCAGCCATTCTGGCGGGTGCCGAGTTACATTATCTCGACTGCGACCCTGACAATGGTTTTATTCCCGATCTGGATCTAGTGCCAAAAGAAGTCTGGCAGCGCTGTCAGTTATTGCAGATTTGCTCTCCGGGAAATCCCACCGGGGCAGTAATGTCCCTGGCTCAGTATCGGCAGGCCATTGAGCTGGCAGATAGATATGACTTTATTTTATCCAGCGACGAATGCTACTCCGAAGTCTACTTTGACGAGACTAACCCGCCGCTGGGGCTGCTCGAGGCTTGCTGGCAGCTAGGTCGCACAGACTTTAGCCGCTGTGTAGTTTTTCACAGCCTCTCAAAACGCTCCAATCTGCCCGGCCTGCGCTCTGGCTTTATCGCCGGCGACCAGCGTCTGCTGCGGGACTTTCTGAAATTCCGCACCTATCACGGCTGTGCCATGTCGCTGCCCACCCAGGAGGCTTCAGTTGCTGCCTGGAGCGATGAGTCCCACGTGATAGAAAACCGCAGCCTGTACCGGGAAAAATTTGCCGCAGTCACCGAAATTCTGCATGGCACATTGGAGTTCACCGAACCTAGCGCCGGCTTTTATCTGTGGCCAAAAACCCCGATCGACGATGCACAGTTTGCCCAGGGGCTCTACGCCCAACAAAATGTTACCCTGCTCCCGGGCCAGTATTTATCCAGATCCACCGCCACGGGCAATCCAGGACAGAATCGAGTGCGCATGGCTCTGGTGGCAGATATTGATGAATGTGTTGAAGCCGCTCAGCGCATAGTGCGCTATGTCGACAGCCTGAGACTGTGATCCTGACTTATGTTAAAAAAACAACGCGCTGAATTTATCCTGCAACGACTCAAGCAGCTGTATCCAGAGACCCCTGTGCCCCTGGACCACAGTAATAATTTTGAGCTGCTGGTGGCCGTGCTACTCAGCGCCCAGTGCACAGATATCCGCGTCAACCAGGTAACACCAGCCCTTTTCGCCCTAGCCGACAATCCCTTTGATATGCAACATGTGCCAGTCGACAGTATCTATAATATTGTCCGCCCCTGTGGTCTGGCGCCCCAGAAATCCAGCGCTATCTCCAAGCTGTCAAAGATTCTGGTCGAGGAGCATGGAGGCGAGGTCCCGGATGACTGGAAGGCACTGGAGTCCCTGCCAGGTGTGGGCCATAAAACCGCAGGCGTAGTCATGTCTCAGGGTTTTGGCCATCCCGCCTTTCCCGTAGATACCCATATTCACCGCCTGGCCCAGCGCTGGGGGCTGACCAAAGGCAAAAGCGTTGCCCAGACAGAGCGTGATCTCAAAAAACTCTTTCCCCGGGACGAATGGAATGCCCTGCATTTACAAATAATTTTTTATGGCCGTGAATTTTGCTCTGCACATGGCTGTGATGGCCGAGTCTGCGATATCTGCACCAGCTGTTACCCCAACCGCAAACAGCCCTTTGTGGCGCACAAGCCCTGACAGTTTTGCTATGCTTACCCACCCAGATAACAAGGAAGACAACCAGTGATCACAGTATTCGGCATTAAGAACTGCGATACCATCAAAAAGGCTCGCAACTGGCTGAGCGACCAGGGCATTGAGTATCAATTCCACGATTTCCGCACTGATGGCATAGATCAAGAAAAAATTGAAAACTGGATTCAACAGGCCGGCTGGGAAACTGTGCTGAATCGCCGTGGCACCACCTGGCGCAAACTCGACAGTAGCGTTCAGGACAGTATCAATAGAGACAATGTAGCCGCCCTGCTTGCCGAATACCCGGCAATGATCAAACGACCGATACTGGATATCGATGGTGATATTACCGTCGGTTTTAAGCCCGATATATACCGAAGCATTTTTAACCTTTAAACAAGAGTAATAGCATGACTAGTCTGTACAGTTTAGCCGTTGGTGTTGGCACCAAAAACAGTCGCAGTGAATGGCTGGAAGTTTTCTATCCCGCCCCGCTGTTCAACCCGGATGAGGCCATAGGCGATATCTTCCGCGTTAGCCTGGGTCTGGATGCTGGCGAAATCGAACCCAGCAGCGAGCAGCTGGCCGCCCTGGAGTCAGCCCTGCGTCACAATGGCCATTCCGAGTTAGCTGAAACCATTGTGGCACTGGCAGCATCAAACCGCCCAGTGATAGCAGTTATGATGGCCGAGAACAGCGCACCGGCCACAGTGCCAGAGGGCTATTTAAAACTACACCTGCTCAGCCACCGGCTGGTTAAACCCCATGGCACAGATTTAACCGGCATCTTTGGGGTACTAAAAAATATTGCCTGGACCAGTGTCGGCGCCATCGATATTGAAGAGCTTCCCGAGCGTCAGCTGGCGGCCCGCATGGCTGGCCACAGTCTGTCAGTCGACTGTGTCGATAAGTTTCCCAAGATGGTCGACTATGTTGTGCCCAGCGGCATCCGCATTGCCGACACCTCTCGAGTGAGGCTGGGTGCCTATGTGGGAGAAGGTACCACGGTGATGCACGAGGGCTTTATCAATTTTAATGCCGGCGCCGAGGGCCCCAATATGATTGAGGGTCGGGTTTCCGCCGGTGTATTCTGCGGTGCAGGCTCCGATATTGGCGGCGGCGCATCCATTATGGGCACCCTCTCTGGTGGTGGCAGCATGGTAATCGCCATGGGCGAGAAATGTCTGCTGGGTGCCAATGCTGGACTAGGCATATCTCTGGGAGACCGCTGCACCGTAGAGGCAGGCCTGTATATAACGGCGGGCACAGTGGTGACCATGCTCGATGATCAGAAGCAGGTGACAGCCAAAGTGAAGGCGAGAGACCTCTCCGGTAAAAGCGACCTGCTATTTAGGCGCAACTCGGTGACGGGTGCAGTTGAGTGCCTGACCAATAAGAGCGCTGTTGAGCTCAATGAGGCTCTGCACTCGGCTAATTGAGCAGTGATATACGGGGGAGAGCTTCTCCCCCATTTCTATTAGCTTAGGCGCCCAATAAACTCTGGCCGCAAACCCTGACTACATTGCCATTAATGCCTGCCGCCTGTGGGCTGACAAAAAAACCGATCACCTCAGCCACATCAATGGGTAGACCACCCTGTCCCAGCGAGGACAGTCTGCGGCCCATCTGCCTGGTGACAAAGGGAATAGCAGCCGTCATCTGAGTCTCAATAAAACCAGGTGCCACCGCATTTACGGTAATACCTCTGGCAGCGCAGGGCTCAGCCAATGTCTCCACCATGCCAATAATCGCCGACTTGGAAAATCCATAGTTGGTCTGGCCTACATTGCCAGCAATACCACTGATGGAAGCAACGCCGATTATTTTGCCACCATTATCCAGCAGGTCAGTCTCCAGCAAAGCTGCATTGATGCGCTGAACACTACCCAGATTGACCTGCATCAGCATATTCCACTGGTGGTCTGTCATACGCGTCAGCATTTTGTCTCTGGTCACACCAGCATTGTGAATAATGCCGTGCAGCACTGGCGTCTGGGCTGCACAAAAATCTCGCAATACAGTCTCTGCGCCATCACTGGTGATATCCAGAGCCAGTGCGAGGCCACCCAGCCTGCGCATATTGGTTACCAGATCCTCCTCAGCCTGAGGCACATCCACGCCAATGACTGTGGCGCCATCTCTGGCCAAAACCTCGGCAATAGCCAGACCTATGCCCCGCGCAGCACCAGTCACAACCAGCATTTTGCCCAGCAATGGCCGATGCCAGTCTCCTTCAATCCGGGTTACCGGACTGGCCGCGGTTAATATCTGAGCATTCATAAAGGCGGAGCCCGCCGACAGTAGAAAACGCACAGGTGCTTCAATAGCAGCTTCACCTCCTTTTTCCACCAGCAGCAGGTTGGCTGTGGCGCCATTGCGACCAATTTCCTTAGCCAGAGATTTAATAAACCCCTGCAGACCTCTCTGCACTGTACCCCCATCACTGGACTCCGCGGCTGATGCTTTTAACCCAATCACAATCACCCGACCACAGGGCTTGAGAAATTTTATATTGTGATGAAAAAACTCATACAGTTGCGCCGTCTGCTCTGCACTGGCAATACCCGAAGCATCAAATAACAGATGACCCCTCTGGTCTCCGGCACTGGGAATTACCTGCACGTCCGCGGCCTGCAGAAAATCTTTAACCTGATCAGCAAACCGGGAGCCCTCAGCACAGCCAATCAGCACTTGGCCACTGAGCACATGGGGTTGTGTCGGGTCCTCGCGATCCAGCACTACAGGCTCTGGCAGTCCCATAGCGGCAAAAAGCTTCTTGCCCAATGTCGAATTTGCGAGTTCTAAGTAGGTATCAGACATTTTATTTTTCCCTGTTGACGGAGGTTATGGCCATTCTACCCTCAGGGCGGCAAATAGGATTGACCCAAATGACAGATTAGCTGGGATTCCTGTCATTGGCTTCCGGGCTGCAATCCCCTATCCTAGCGCAATAACCAATTATTAAACGAGAATCTTATTATGAGTGATATTCGCAAAGTAGCCATTGTTGGCGGCAACCGAATTCCTTTTGTGCGCAGCAACACCTTCTACAGCCATGCCAGCAATATGCAGATGTTAACTGCTGCACTGCAGGGCCTGGTGCAGCGTTTTGACCTCGAGGGGGAGCGGCTGGGCGAAGTGGCGGCAGGTGCTGTAATGAAGCATTCAAAAGACTTTAATCTGGCTCGCGAGGCCACATTAGACTCAGGGCTATCAGCCCAGACCCCTGCTTATGATGTGCAGCAGGCCTGTGGCACAGGACTTGAGGCAGCGATATTGGTAGCTAACAAAATCGCTCTAGGGCAGATTGACTCGGGTATTGCGGGTGGTACAGATACCGCCAGTGATGCACCCATTGCCCTAAATGAAAAATATCGCCAGATGATTCTCAGCCTTAACCGCGCCAAAACCCTGGGCCAGCGACTCAGGGCTCTGTCCAGTATTCGCCCGAGTTTTATGGCGCCCAATCTACCGGCCAATGCCGAGCCACGCACTGGTCTGTCCATGGGGCAGCACTGTGAACTGATGGTCAAAGAATGGGGTATTAGCCGGGAAGACCAGGATCAGCTCACCTACAACAGCCACCAAAATTTAATCGCCGCCTATGACCGCGGCTTCTTTGACGATCTAGTCAGCCCATTTAACGGGGTGGAGCGCGACGGCATTATGCGCAATACACCGCTGGACAAACTGGCCACTTTAAAGCCCGCCTATGATCGCGAAAATGGCTCCCTGACCGCGGCCAACTCCACCACGCTGACCGATGGTGCAGCCACCGTACTGCTGGCCAGCGAGCAGTGGGCCCATGAGCGCAACTTGCCGGTAATGGCCTACCTGACTCACAGTGAAGTGGCCGCAGTAGATTTCTACAGCCAGGGCGACCAGAGCGAAGGCCTGCTAATGGCCCCAGCTTACGCCGTACCGAGAATGCTGGCCCGCGCCGGCCTGGGGCTCCAGGATTTTGATTTTTATGAGATTCACGAGGCCTTCGCAGCCCAGGCTCTGTGCACCATGAAGGCTTGGGAGGACGAAACCTTCTGTAAGGACAAGCTCGGCTTGGATGCGCCTCTGGGCAGTATCGACCGTACAAAACTTAATGTGAATGGCTCCAGCGTTGCCACTGGTCACCCATTTGCAGCCACAGGACCGAGAATAATTGCAACATTGGCAAAATTATTGGAACAAAAAGGGGGCGGCCGGGGTCTTATCTCTATATGTGCTGCTGGTGGTCAGGGTGTAACAGCCATTATCGAAAGATAAAACCAGCCTAAACACAACCGGTTTTCTCCCCCAAAGGGGTCTTACGTTGGTACAAGTAGGGCCCCTTTTTTAATTAGCGTCCGATTCAGGCCTTGGCTGCATTGGCGACAATCAGGCACACAAACTCGGGGAGCAGCTGTTCCGGCAATGTGTGGCCCATACCCTCAAATAGCTCCAGCTGGGCATGAGCTATATGCCTCGCCGTATCCTTGCCGCCACTCACTGGCACCAGCACATCCTGAACGCCGTGTATCACCAGCACTGGCACCTGGATCTTTTGCAGCAGCTTTTTGCGCCCGGGGGCCGTGCGAATGGCCGCAATTTGGCGCATATAGCCCGCCGGGTTACTGGAGCGCTTGTGCTCAGCTTTGACTATAGCCCTCACCTCATTATCAGACAGGGGATAGGCGGGGCTGCCGATCATCTGCCAGATATCCACCGCATTATCCAGGGCACTGCGCTCTGGTGTCACCGGTTTAATCATTTCCGCAGAGACTTTCAGTGAAGGGATCCCCTTCCCTCGCTCTCCACTGGTAGACATAATCGAAGTCAGTGACAGAATACGATCCGGGTACAGTCCAGTGACTAGCTGACTAATCATGCCACCCATAGACATGCCTACAATATGGGCCTGGGTTATATTCAGAGCGTCGAGCACACCCACTGTGTCTGCCGCCATATCCTCCAAACTGTAGGGCGCAGAAACTGGTATACCAAAATAGGTTTTCAGAAACAGACGAAACAGCCCTGGGGCTTTAACGCCATCCATTTTGTCCGTCAGGCCAATATCGCGATTATCAAAGCGAATCACATAAAACCCCTGATCCGCCAGCAACTGACAAAATTCCACCGGCCATCTCACTAGCTGGTTGTAGAGTCCCGCCACCAGCAAGATAGCCGGATTCTTCGGCTCACCGAATGCCTCATAGGCCATCCTGAGACCATTGGACTGCAGGTATTGGGTTTCGCGATCGCCAAAAATTGGGTGTTTTTCGCTCACAGATAATCTCTTTCTTCACATAGACTGAGTTGCGCCATGATAACCGGGGCGCTTTTACAACCAGGCTATGCCCTTAGCTTGTTGTCCAGCAGTATTATGGCGTCACTATATTGAAGTTATCGTTGTTTTTACCCAGCAGGGAAAAGAACTTTAGCAGCTTCAAAACACTGCCTTCTACCTCTAATTCATCGGTGGTCAACAGCTGTTGAATACCCACCTGACCCACCAGTAAATCCACAAATAAATCTTTGCTTACCGCAATGCTGGCATCGGCGTTGGGCGCGGCAGGCAACTGCTGGTAATACATCACCGAGTTGCGCACTGTGAGTACAAAGTTTTGCTGCTTATCAGTAAACAGCACATTGATTACCAGACGCTCGCCCTCTGCTTTATCGGCATCCAGTCGCACCGACAGAGCCTTCATAAACTGGATTGCTGGTACCTGCTGCAAAAAAGCCTTGTTCAACGCTGGGTCATAGTACTGTTCCGCTATCCCAAACTCGAGTTCATGGGCAGCTGACAGATAAATATCCCGCCAGGGACCAGACTCCGCCTGATAGCCCAGCTGTCGATGAGCCTCTGCCAGCAACTGTTTGGCGGCAATATTGTCTGGCTGGGCAAATACCAGATGATTCAACACCTCGGCGACCCAGCGGTAGTCGCCCTGCTCCATAGACATTGTAGCTTTTTCCAGCATAGTCTCAGCGCCGCCCATAAACTCCACATAGCGTCGCGAAGACTGCTCAGGCGGCAGCGGATTAAGCTGCGCTGGATTACCCTCATACCAGCCGAAGTAGTGCTGATATACCGCCTTGCTGTTATGGCTCAGAGTGCCGTAATAGCCGCGCAGATGGAAATTGCCCGCCAGACTTTCAGGCAGCTTCAGCCGCTCAGCAATCTCTCTGGGGGTATAGCCCAGATTGGCAAGACGCACTGTCTGGTCATGAGTGAATTTGTACATGTCCTGCTGCTGCTCCATCTGGGAGATTATTCGTTCATGTCCCCAGGTGGGCCAGTGGTGACTGTTAAAGAACACCTCCACATCGTCCAGGCGTTCAATAGACTGACCAATATAATCACTCCACAGCAGCGCATCGCGCACCTTGGCGCCCCGCAGCGTCAACACATTGTGCATCACATGGGAGAGTATCTCTGCCCCACAAAAAGCTTTTAGCTCAGGCAGGTAAAAGGTTAATTCTGCTGGTGCCTCGGAGCCGGGCATATTGTAAAACTCAAAGGCTACCCCATCGACACTGAGACTCATAACCGGTTTATCGATCACCAGCGTGGGCTGCAAAATGGAAGTGCTGCCATAGATCACCTGCTTGCCCAGCCCGGTATCCACATGGCCGGTTATAGAGCGCGGCAGGCTATTGCCAAACATATAGGTGCCGCGTCGAGTCATAGCTGGACCGGCGATAATATTCTCGCTGGTTGACTCGGCCATAAATCCAGATGGCGCGATAATAGGCACATTGTTAGCCGCTGCCTGCTCAGCATCTATCAACGACAGCACACCACCAAAATGATCGATGTGACTATGGGTAAATATCACACCGGTCAGATTAATTTTGCCCAGATACTGCTCGGCAAATGCCATAGCTGCCGCCGTGGTTTCCAATGTGGTCAAGGGGTCCACCAGAATCCAACCATTATCGCTTTTAATCAGGCTGGTGTTGGCCAGATCAAAACCACGTAGCTGATAGATGCCTTCATCCACTTTAAACAGCCCGCGGATATTATTGAGCTTGGCCTGGCGCCAGAGGCTGGGATTGACCGTATCCGGGGCCTCTCCCTGAATAAAATCATAGGCGCCAGCATCCCAGAGTTGTAGCCCATTTTCGCCGGTTAGCGCCCTGTTGGGTGCCTCAGCAATCATGCCACGCCGAGCATCTTCAAAGTCTTGTTGATTATCCAGATCCAGATTTTCGGCAAAGGCCTTATTGCGGGCGATAGTGTATTCGCTGGCCACTGCTGAACTTGAAGCTTGCTGTGCTGAATCTGCTGGCTGATCACAGGCAGCAAGCATTGCTAAAACAGCTAGAAGTGCACTAGCTTTGAGGTGGCCATTGCGCATATTGGTTGTCATTGGTCTTATTCCAGTTTTTGTTGTTTTTAAAATTTAGCGGTTTTAATGATAACGACGCATTGGATATAAAACCTGCCTTGCGACCACTAATTGTGCACTGTTTAAAAAAGCTACTGTTGTTCAATATCGACAAGATTAACCACAAATTCCGGCTTGTCATATACTTAAACGCCACCGAATCCAAAAGAATCCGATGGCGCCAAGGACTAAATACAACTGAGCTTAAAAGTTTTACAAAACTTCAAACAATCCAGCAGCACCCATACCACCACCAACACACATGGTGATAACCACATACTTTTCACCGCGACGCTTACCTTCCATCAACGCATGCATCACCATACGCGCACCACTCATACCAAATGGGTGACCAATAGAAATAGAACCACCATTAACGTTCAAGCGCTCCATAGGAATACCCAGCTTATCGCGGCAGTACAAAACCTGCACCGCAAAGGCTTCATTGAGCTCCCACAGACCAATATCGTCCATCTTCAAGCCATTGCGCTGCAACAGCTTGGGAATCGCAAAAACCGGACCAATACCCATCTCATCAGGCTCACAGCCGGCAACTGCCATACCGCGATACACACCCAGAGGCTCAAGATTGCGCTGGGAAGCCAGTGTGCCATCCATCAATACCACAGCCGCAGCACCGTCAGACAGCTGCGAGGCATTACCAGCCGTAATACAGCCACCCTCGCGCACAGACTTAAGGCCCTGCAGGTTCTCGATAGAGGTACCTGGACGATTGCCCTCATCAAGCGACAGAGTCACCTCCTCTTTGCTCACTTCACCAGTTTCGCGATTGGTCACCAGTTTGGTGGCAGTAACAGGCACAATTTCATCCGCAAAGTGACCAGCTTCCTGGGCCGCTGCAGTGCGCGCCTGAGAGATAACCGAGTATTCATCCTGAACCTCGCGAGAGATATTGTAGCGCTTGGCTACAGTCTCAGCGGTGTCCAGCATAGGCATATGGATCAGTGGCGCGTGCTTCATAGCCAGAGGATCAGCTACACGATGGGCATTAAACTTTTCATTTTGAATCAGACTGATGCTCTCACAGCCGCCAGCAACGATCACCGAAGCGCCATCGTTAGTAATATTGTTGGCACCTATAGAAATTGCCATCAAACCAGACGAACACTGGCGATCAACAGTCATACCAGACACAGAAACAGGTAGACCAGAGGCCATGGCCGCCTGGCGACCCAGATTCATGGTCTGAGTACCCTGCTGCATGGCCGCACCCATAATGCAGTCATCGATTTCAGCTGGGTCAACGCCGGCACGGGCAACAGCTGCAGTGATAGCATGGGAGCTCATAGAGGGTGATTCCAAGTCATTGAATGCACCGCGGAAGGCTCGACCAATCGGCGTGCGAGCTGCTGAAACGATTACTGCTTCTTTCATAATAAAATCCTTAATTTTTAGTATGTTATAGTTAAAACTTAAACCAGTTTGTAATTATAAATTAGGCCTGAAGAGCCGCCATGGCCTTCATTAAAAACTTCTCGGTCTGCTTGCCACCTGACTCCAGTGGCTGGTGATCCTTGATATCACTGAGCTTATCCCATTGAGCCACAATGGCATCAGGATTTTGCTCGTCTTTAGACATAAAGATCCCGTCTGTCTCGTACATTCCGGCCACGGCGTAACCACCTGCACCGGCGCACAGAATGGTTCGGGTTGGCGCTTTCTTGTCACACAGAATAAGTGCCCCGGCAGTAACTGACTCAGCTGTCAACATGCCCAGCACTTCTGGAGGCATAAGGTCCTCAGTCATGCGGGTACCGGCGGTTGGCGCCAGAGCATTGACATGAATATTATTTTTACCACCCTCAAGCACAAGCGTATTCATAAAGCCCAGCACCGCCATTTTGGCTGCGCCATAGTTAGTCTGACCAAAGTTACCGTACATGCCGCTAGACGAGGTGGTCATTACAATGCGGCCATAGTTTTGTTCACGCATTATATCCCACACCGCCTTGGTGCAGTTGACCGAGCCCATTAGATGGACATCCATTACCAGCTGGAAATCCGCCAGGTCCATTTTGGCAAAAGACTTGTCCCGCAAAATACCGGCATTGTTAATCAAAATATCTACCCGGCCCCACTTCTCCATAGCCTGGGCAACCATATCCTGAACTTCATCAAACTTGGCCACATTGGCACCATGGGCAAAAGCTTCACCACCCGCCGCCTCAATCAGGCCAACCACTTCCATCGCCGCATCAGACGAGGCACCAGTTCCATCTCTCGCGCCACCCAGGTCATTGATCACAACCTTGGCACCGCGCTCAGCCAGCGCCAGCGCATGGGAGCGCCCCAGACCATTGCCAGCACCGGTGACAATAGCCACCTGCCCTTCAAAATTAATACTCATTGCCTACCTCATTAAACAAATTATTAGTACAGCTTAATTAGCCATCTGTACGCTGAGCCATTCAGCAACTAAAGCAGGTTTGTCACCGCCTTCAATCTCCACCGAGACCTCGACCTTAAAGTCGTACTGACCTGGGCGTTTCTCGCTAATATCAAGCACTGTGGCATGACAGCGAATCTTGCTGCCAACACGCACAGGAGCCACAAAACGCACCTTGTCGAAACCTTTGTTGACACCCATATAGATGCCTTCAATCAGCAGATTATAGCTCTCGGAAAAATACGACAGCATAGACAGAGTCAAAAAGCCGTGGGCAATGGTTCCGCCGAATGGGGTTTTTGCCGCGGCTTCCGGATCTACATGAATAAACTGGCGATCCAATGTGCACTCGGCAAACTCATTGACCTGGTCCTGAGTCACCTCAAACCAATCAGTGGGTTCGCAGACATGGCCAACATATTGCTCGATTTCAGATTTTTTAATTATTTGTGGCATAAGCTTGGTCCTTGGTTAGTCCGTTTTTTTTGGCGCCAAATAGTTATTTAGCACCTGTTACATGTATGTGGGCTCCACAGCGCCTGAAGATCATATCCCACCAATCATAGTGCTTGCACATCGCAGGTGCTATCACTGAAACTAATTCCAGTCATAGGCTCCGAGCCGGGAAAAAGAATTATTTTAAAGCCTGATCATCTATTGGCACTAATAATGCCATATATAACCAAAACGCCCAATACATAAAAGACAAGCACAGTCCCCCTAGACTGGTTTTTATGACCCCGGAGTCAGCTACCAGCCGCAGGAGCGCCCCTGGTTCTGCTCTTGCAACCAGCTATTGAGGGGAGCAAAGTAATCAATAATGGCTCTGCCATCCATACTGCGCTGACCTGTAATTGCCTCCATGGCATCTGGCCAGGGTTTGCTCTGTCCCATAGCCATCATATTGCCGAGCTTTTCACCGGCAGCCTTATTGTTGTAAATAGAACACTCATGCAGTGGACCCCGGTGCCCCGCAGCATCGCACAGAGCCTTGTGGAACTGAAACTGCATAATAAATGACAGAAAATATCTGGTGTAGGGAGTATTGCCTGGCACATGGTACTTGGCGCCGGCATCAAAGTGCTCTTCAGTGCGCGCCACAGGTGCCGCTATGCCCTGATACTGCTCGCGTAGCTGCCACCAGCCGGCATTGTAGTCTTCAGGCGCTATCTCACCGGTAAACACCTTCCAGCGCCATTCATCAATCATCTTGCCAAAAGGCAGAAAGGCAATTTTTTCCAGAGCCAGCTTCATCTGCTTATTAATAGTCGCCTCATAGCCCTCAGTAATCTCGCCCATCAGCCCCTTGCTCTGCAAGTAAGCAGGTGACATAGACAGCTGAATGGTGTCGCCAATGGCCTCATGAAAACCATCATGGGCACCCCCCTTAAAGACCGAGGGCAGGTCCTTGTAAAGCAGATAATAGTAAATATGACCCAGCTCATGGTGCAGAGTACCGAACTGCTCGCTATTGATCTCCACGCACTGTTTGACCCTTGGATCATTACCATCGTCAAAGTCCCAGGCACTGGCATGGCAGACTACATTGCGATCTCGGGGTTTTTTAAGCATGGAATTTTTATAAAAGCTGTCGGGCAGAGCCGGCATACCCAGAGAGGTAAAAAAGCCCTCCGCGGTCTTGGCCATCTTAATTTCATCCCAGCCCTGCGCCTGCAGGGCAGCGGTAACATCTGCCGCAGACACCCCTGGATAGGGCTCCATAATATCGTAGAGATTATCCCAGGTTTGCGACCACATATTGCCCAGCAAGTGCGCTGGTATAGGCGCATTTAGAGCCACCTTGGCACCATAGGTCTGGTTGAGCTTGGCGCGCACATAGCAGTGTAGTTCGTCATAGATAGGCTTCACTTGATCCCAGAGTCGGCGCGACTCAATGGTAAAGGTATTGCTGTCCATGTCGTAGCCGCCCTGCCACAGCTCGGCCAGGTTTCTGTAACCAAACTCCTGGGCACCCAGATTGCCAATCTCCACAAAACGCTGATAGCTGGCACGGTAAGGCGGCGAGACCTGACGCCAGCCCTGCCAGATATCCAGTAGCTCGTCATAGTCTCGCGACTTTGCCAGCACCGCTTCCAGCTCCTGCAACTCTCGACAGACACCCTGTGCATTGCAGTACTTACCAGCGCCATACTGCCCCTCCATATCAGTAAGAATAGCCGATAGCTCTGCCTGTAACTCAGCATCATCGGGAGCCGGAGCCGATGAGCCCCGCAACATAAGTTCAATGGCACGGCTTGTTTGCGCATCCATCTCTGTGCCCAGATACTGCTTGGCCTGTTTAACCATGGCACTCTCAAAGGCCAGGCCACGCTCTCCAGCCGCAGCGGCCAAAATAGCAGTATCTCCAGTGATATAGGTATTGCGCACCCAGTAGGCAGCACGCGCTTCGCGGGCAAGCTCCCGGCCCTCAACTTCCATTCGCGCCACAAAGTCTGCTGCGGATTCCTGTGGCCCCTTATTAGCAGACTGACCGCAGCCTCCAAGCAGGGCAACAGCGGCCAGTAACACTGTGCATTTAAATCTCATAGCTCTCTCCCCGGCACCGCAGACTCAGTCTGCGCCGCGCATCATTTTACTGACCACAGGCGCCACCAACAGCATTAGCAGCGCAATACCCAGAGCTATGTAGCCCACCTGAGAATAGACATCCACATAGCCGGCTTTGGCCGCTGCAACATTGGTCATTTGACCACCAATGGTCTCCGCTCCAGTGGTTCGTGCGATCGCACCAGCCAGGTAGTTGGATAGGCCAGAATAGAGGAACCAGGCACCCATGGTCATACCCACAATTTTGGCGGGCGCCAGTTTGGTGACCGCAGACAGGCCCACAGGAGATACCATCAGCTCACCCATGGTATGAATCCAGTAGATTAGAAAAATAAAGATCACCGGGGTAAGGCCCACTGCACCCGTACCCTGCATACCTGCAACCAGTACCAAAAAGCCCAGCCCGGCCATAGCCACACCCAGGGCAAACTTAACCGGCGTCGAGGGATTGAGCTGGCGCCTGGCCAGCCATACCCAGAGCCAGGCCATAATCGGCGCAAACAGAAAAATAAAGCCGGCATTTAAAGACTGAAACACCGGGCCTGGCACCGACCAACCCATAATTTCGCGGTCTACCAGGCGAGCTGTAAACAGGTTCAGTGATGAACCGGCCTGCTCAAACAGCGCCCAGAAAGGAATCTGCGCCAATACAAAATAGATCGCCGCCAGCATGCGCGAGCGCTCATCACCCTGAAGCTGGGTAAAGGCATGGCTCACCAACCACAGGAACATCAATATGCCTATGGGACCCAGTATTCCGCCAACCAAATCAGCATTCATCACCAGCAGCATAGAGACGGCAATAATAACCAGCCCCACCGAATAGCAGAGCCACTCTACATTGATACCCAGAAATACTTTTTGTTTGAGTTTTTCAATACTGGGCGGCTCAGCCTTGCCATCGAGCCAGCTCTGGCACGACAGGAAAATAACCAGACCCAGCAGCATTCCGGCACCGGCGAGCCCAAAGCCGTACTTCCAACCATGGACAATACCCAGGTAGCCACAGGACAGAGAGGCCAAAAATGCACCTATATTGATACCCATATAGAAGATGGTAAAACCTGAGTCTCTGCGCGCGTCGCCAAATCCATAAAGGGAACCCACGATGGTTGATATATTAGCTTTTAAAAAGCCCACACCGGCGATAATCAATGCCAGCGACAGATACAGAATATTGAGGTATGTCTCCTCAGTCTCAACGCTTATGGTAAATTCTGAACGATCAATACTAGACGCCAGCCCAACCGCCTGTGGCTCGGCAATATCCATGCTGGTCTCTGTAAAGCTAACGTAGGACGAGCCCAGATCTGTAACAATCTGTTGGCGCGCATCACCACCGCGACCATCCAGTACAATCTCATATTGCTTGTCACCATGACTGATCAGCTGCCTTGAACCCTCGCCCTCAAAAGCCATACCAAAGTGGCCAAAGGTCAGCAATATGGCACCAAAAGTCACCGCCTTGCGGGCCCCCAAATAGCGGTCGGCCAGTGATCCACCAATAATAGTCATTACATAAACCAGCGCCCCGTAGGCACCATAGAGCACACTGGAACTTTCATCGGACATCAAAAAATGCTGGGTCAGATAGATAATCAGCAACCCGCGCATTCCGTAGTACGAAAAGCGCTCCCACATTTCTGTCAAAAATAGAATAACAAGACCACGGGGATGACCCAGAATGGTTTTTTCTGCTGACTCAGCCATAGAGAGGTTCCTTCAATTGATAAGCTTTTAATTGTTATTGTCGCCGCAATCGATGCCAGCGAGCTGACGTCACAGACATTAGCACAGACCGCTGTTGCAGGTAAGCTGAACTTTGCCCAGACGCGCGTAAAGCCAAGGCAACAATTAGGCGTAGAATTGGCGCCAAATCTCTATCCAATGGCACAGATTCAAGAGACACTGAGTTAGGCTCTGGTTAAAGTATAAAAAATTGTAAATCGAGGGGACATAACCCATGAGCAATGAGCTGGAACAGCAACAACAGCAGAGCGAGTTGGCAGAGCTTCGTGCGGAAGTCACTGACTGGATAAAACATAATAAACCAGCAGATCCAGGCTTTTTGCTACCGCAAACGTTTATGGAAGTGGGGTCCGAGCAGGTTCTCGACTTCCTCCGCGAATGGCAACACAAAGTCTGGTCCGCAGGCTATCTGGGCATGGCATGGCCAGAAAAATATGGCGGCCGCGGCCTGAGCCCGGCTCACCAGAACCTGGTGGATGCACAGATGAAAATGGCCCGGGTACCCATCTGCTTTAATGTGATCGGGCTGGGCTGGGCCGGACCCCTTATTCTCGACAAGGGCACAGATTATGAGCGTGAGAAGTATCTGAAAGGCATTCTCAATGCCGAAGACATCTGGTGTCAGGGCTTCTCAGAGCCCAACCATGGTTCAGATCTGGGTAGCATCCAAACCAGAGCGGAGCGTGACGGCTCTGACTATGTGGTCAACGGCAGCAAGATCTGGACCACCATGGGCAACTATGCCAAATACATGATTTTGCTGGCACGCACTGATAGTCAAGCCGAGCGCAAGTACAACGGGCTATCATTTTTCCTCGCTCCCATGGGCGTTGAAGGTATCAGCACCCAGCCCATCCAGAAACTGACCGGGGAATACGGATTTACCGAAACCTTCTTTACCGATGCGCGCATTCCCGCCGACTGCATTATGGGCGAAGAGGGTCAGGGCTGGCGCATTGCCATGCAGACATTACAGTATGAGCGTGGCGCCGAAGCTGGTGCAGCCGGTGGTATATCAATTCTGTCCATCGTGATGAACGATCTGCTAAAGATGGCTGCAGAAGTTGAACGTGAGGGCCAACCACTACTCAACGACCCGGTCACCAGAGATAATCTGGTCAAGCTACTGATCGAAGAAAAGGCCCTGTATCTGACTGAAAAGCGCCTGGGCATCCCCGCCCTGTGCGCTGACTACCCCAACTCCCTGTCCCTGTCTGGCAAGCTGCGCAGTACCGAATTCTATAGGCGCATGCGCCAGTATGCTCAGACCCTTCAGGGTGCCAGAGGCTCACTCTACGTAGGTGATGAGGAGGCGATAGATGGTGGTTTTTGGCAGCGCGCCTATTTAAACAACTTTTCTACTACCATCGGCGGCGGCACCAGCCAGGTACAGGCCAATATTGTCGGCGAGCATGTGCTCGGCCTGCCAAAAGATTAAAGCGAGGATTGAGACTATGACAAGAACAACCAATATGGCCTTCGCTTTTACCGATGAGCAGGCCATGATTCTCGAGAGTGCCAAGGGCTTTTGTGGCGATCGTTCCAACATCAGTACAGTGCGCAGCCTGCTGGGCTCAGATAATGGTTACAGCCAAGATATCTGGGCAGAAATGGTCGGCCTGGGCTGGACTGGTATCGCAATTCCCGAACAGTACGGCGGCTCAGAGCTGGGTATAGGTTCGACCGTGCCACTGGTAGAGAGCATGGGCCGAAACCTGTTAAGCACGCCCTATATTTCTACCACCATTGCCTCGCAAGCGATACTGCGCGGCGGCTCTGAAGAGCAAAAAGCCAAATGGCTGCCACTAGTTGCCGAGGGCAGCATAGGTACGCTAGCCCTGCTCGACAACGAGGACTGGGGCGCCAGCTCAACCAGTTGCCAGCTATCGGCAGATGGGCAACTTAAGGGCACTAAGATGCTGGTCAATGATGCCTCGGTAGCTGATTTTTTTATTGTCTCCGCCAACCAAAGTGGCAATCAGGTGCTGGTGCTGGTCGAGGCTGCGCAGCTAGGCGAAGGTGCCCTGAGCTCCAAGGTGCTGATCGATGAGACCAAGCGGGCCTGCAATATCAGCTTCGATGGCGTATCTGTTACTGCTGAGGCTATTTTGCCCCAGTCAGAGACAGCACTGCGAGACATTAAATTGCTCGGCGCCCTGCTCACCGCAGCCGAATCCACTGGAAGCTGTGCTGCGGCATTGGATCTGCTGGTTTCCTATCTGACCAGTAGAATCCAGTTTGGCCGTTTGATCGGCTCCTATCAGTCTCTTAAGCACCCGACAGTGGATATATTACTAGGTATGGACTCTGGTCGAACCCTGGTTTACCACGCAGCCACAGTGGTTAACGAGCAACCCCTGGATCAGGACGCTGAGATCGCCTGCCGCATGGCCAAGGCGCAGGCCACTGAGGCGTTACTGTACGCCGGTGATAGGGCTATTCAGTTCCACGGAGGCATGGGATTTACCTATGAGTGCGACGCCCAACTGTACCTGCGCAGAGCGCTCTGGAGTCAGCATCAGTACGGTGATGTCCAACACCATCGCAGCCATCTGGCGACTTTGCTATTGGACTAAATGATGCCCGGCAAAACTCTAGGGGGCAACCTGGGCCTCCTGGAGTTGCTGGCAGCTGTTACCAGCGAGGTTTTTTGGCACTGACTATGCAGATTATGCATCCGAGGCCGGGGCAATCCGCGTATATCTGCTAGAATTCACAAACCGGCTGAGAAAAATAATAATGACAAAAGCTAAAAGTATCCTAGGTATTCTAATTTCACTAGCCATTGGCGCTCTGATCTTGCTGGCGGGAAGCCAGGGCAGTACCCAGGTTAATGGCCTGCCGCTGTTCTTTATCTGTGGCGCCATAGGTTTTGTGCTGCACTGGATCATATTTTTACCCAGCTTCGCCTTCCAAACCGAACATTACTTTGACCTCACTGGTTCTCTGTCCTACATCAGTACCGTGCTAGCGGCCATTTATCTCAGCCCCAACCTGGATACTCGCGACATGATTATCTGCGCCATGATTGCTATCTGGGCTGCGCGGCTGGGGTCATTTCTGTTTTGGCGGATTAAAAAAGATGGTCAAGACAAGCGCTTTGTGGTGATGAAAACCCAATTTTTCTGGTTCTTGATGACCTGGACACTGGGTGGCCTCTGGGTTTTGGTCACCATGGCAGCAGGGCTTGCGGCCATGACCTCAGATGCCAGCATACCCCTGGGACCCATGGCCTATCTGGGCATAGCTCTGTGGGTTGCCGGCATGCTAATCGAGGTGGTGGCAGACAGCCAAAAAACCCAGTTTAGAAAAGTCCCAGAAAATCGCGACCGCTTCATCACCACAGGTCTCTGGGCCTGGTCCAGACACCCCAATTACTTTGGCGAGATTACTCTGTGGCTAGGGCTGGCCCTGGTCGCCCTGCCGGTACTTTCCGGCTGGCAACTGGCCACCATGATCTCCCCTATTTTTGTCTATGTATTGCTGACCAAAATTAGCGGTATACCGCTGCTAGAGCGAATGGCTAAAAAGAAATGGGGCTCGGAGCCGGAGTTTATCAGCTACACAGAAAGCACCCCTGCCCTCATATTGCGCAAGCCAAGAGGCTAGCTTAAGACCGCGCCAACTGCAGTTAGCTGTGACGTTCCAGAAAGGCGCTGACCTCCGCAAAGGCCAACTCTGCCTCCGGAAGCTCGGGGTAAAAGATGGGCCATACATGGGGCATATTGATACAGTAAACAAACTCAGCCTCTGATCCTGCAGCTACCGCTTTGTTTACATAGCGGCGCCCATCATCACGCAGTATTTCATCGTGACTCGCCAGCACCAGTGTAGGTGGCAGATTAGACAGATCACCTAGCAGAGGTGAAATCAGCGGGTCACTGGGATTGTCCTTGGCAAGATGGCGCGCGGCTAGACGCAACAGAATCTTGGGTACCCTGACAATGCGGCTGGCCAAGGGCTTCAGCATCACATCTGTGCTCAGATTGGAAAAAATACTCGGGCTATTAAAACGGCAGTCAGTCACTGGCGACAGACAGATAGCGGCATTGGGGGCGCGACCTCCACTATCTCGCAGCAGAGCTAACAACACCAGGGTTAAATTACCCCCCGCCGAATCTCCGGCAACCAGTATATTGGTGGCCTGCTTGGCACCCTGAGAACCATTATTGAGCATCCATTGATAGGCAGTGTTACAGTCCTCAACGCAATCGCGGCGGCTGTATTCGGGCATTAGCCTATAGTCGATGGCCAGCACCGAGCTATTGGTAATTTCTGATAACTTGCTGGTGATCACGCGATGGCTTTTAGGGCTGCCGGCGAAGAAGGCGCCGCCATGGATATATATCAGGCGACGATTATTATCTGCATCGGCTCCGGGCGCCACCACCCATTCAGCGGGCACACCAGCTGCATCCACAGCGCTAAAAGTGCTGACCAACTGCTGTTCTGCCTCGGTAAAAAACGTCTCCATGGCTTCGCGCATAACAGGCACACGCTGCTTGATAGAGAGCTCGCTAGAACTGGCAGCGCTGCTGCGCAGACGCTGGCTAATATCCTTAATTGCCCGCTCGGACCGGAGCCTGTCCTCTGGGCTATCTACCGAGGCCAGACGCCCCAGTGGAAAATCAAATTGCGCCAGATCATCTCTGCTCAGCAATTTATAGCCCAGCCAAGCTAGCCCGGCAGCACCGAGACCATAAGCCAGACTGGGCAGACTCATCATCAGGCTGAATAACTGAGTTGGTTAAACTTCTTCTGGTGGTAGTCGCCATCGCCAAAGCTGACATTTATCATCATCAAACGCTTGACATAATGGCCGACATTTAACTCATCAGTCATACCAATACCGCCGTGAATCTGAATCGCCTCCTCACCAATCAGCTTGCCGTAGCGAGCAACTGTGGCCTTGAGTGCATGCACTGTTTTTAACAGCGCCGCAGAATCATCTTCACCTGCCTGACAGAGGCCGCGATAGAGCATTGATTTGGTCTGCTCGCAGGCCATAAAGGTATCTACCATGCGGTGTTGCAGTACCTGAAAAGAGCTGATTGGGGTATCAAACTGCTGACGCACTTTGGTGTACTCAACCGTAGTGGTATTCAGTGTCGACATAATACCCAGAGCCTCGGCACTGAGACCCATAAGAATCTGCGGCATTACCTGATCAATCAAATCCATACCTTCGCAGTCGACATTAAGTAGTTCGCTCTCTGACACAGTCACATCTTTGAATGTCACCGTAGCCGCGCTCTGCCCATCCATCATCTTATAGCTTTTTACCTCAACCCCTGGAGCACTGGCATCGACCATAAACAGACTGATACCGTTACGATCATACTGCTCACCACTGTGACGAGCGGTCACAATAAACTTGTTGGCCGTGCCGCCATTGGCCACCACGGTCTTTTCACCATTAATCGTAAAACCGCCATCAGAGGCTGTGGCTGTGGTAGCCACATCAGCCATTTCGTAGCGCGACTGGGCTTCGGTGGAAGCCAGCGAGCCCATACAGCTGCCATCGATAATACTGGGGATTACTTGCTCCTTAAGAGCGCTGTTATCTGAAGCAGATAGCAGACCACCAAATACCACAACGGTTGACGCATAGGGCTCGACCACAATGCCTTTGCCCAGCTCTTCCATCACTGCAGCTATGTCTTCTACGGAGCCACCAAACCCGCCATACTCCTCGGCAAAAGGTACTGATAACCAACCTAGCTCGGCAAACATAGACCAGTACTCGCGGCTGATACCTTCTTCAGAGTCAATAATTGCGCGTCTGGTGTCAAAGTCATACTCGTCGCGAACAAAGCGCGAGACGCTGTCTTTGATCATGGTTTGTTCTTCGGTAAAATCAAAATTCATCTGTCTAAACTCCTGAAATCTTTTCTGGCTCAACCCGCGGGGAGCCTGCTTGTAAACCTATAGTCCCAGCACCGCTTTAGCGATAACATTGCGCTGCACCTCATTGGAGCCTCCGTAGATGGTGGCTGCTCGACCGTACATATATTTGCCGCGAGCTTCGAAGGCAAAATCGTGCTTGAGTTCGTCGGCGCTCAGGTCATAGGGCAATGCGCCACCATAATAAGACGCTAACTGCAGCTGCAGCTCATGGATAGCCTGAGAAATTTCAGTTCCTTTGATTTTCAGCAGGGATGACTCAGGCCCAGGCATGCCGCCCGCTGCCATTGAGGCGAACACACGTAGTTCGGTGTATTCCAGCGCCATCAGTTCCATTTCAATATCTGACAGGCGCATCTGAAAAATCGGGTCTTCAATCATCGCCTTGCCGCCATTTATCTCAACACTGGCGCGCTGCTTGAGACCGTCAAGCATACGGGTGGAGTCTGCCACCTCGGCCATGCCTGTGCGCTCATGAGCCAACAGCGCCTTGGCGTAGGTCCAGCCTTTATCCTGCTCACCAATCAGGTTCTCTGTTGGGACTTTCACGTCCTCAAATAGCACCTCATTAAGACTGTGTTTACCGTCGATAGAGACAATCGGCTTAACTGTGATTCCTGGAGTTTTCATGTCGATTAGCAGAAAGCTAATGCCCTGCTGTTTGCGCATACCTTTACTGGTGCGCACCAGACAGAAAATCCAATCTGCATACTGGGCAAAGGTAGTCCAGATCTTGCGGCCATTGACAATATAGTTATCGCCCGCATAGTCAGCCGTGGTGTTTAGCGCGGCCAGATCAGAACCTGCGCCGGGCTCTGAGTAGCCCTGACACCACCAGTCTTCGCTCTCCAGAATACGCGGCAAGAAACGCGCTTTTTGCTCTTCATTGCCGAAGGTGTAAATAACCGGTGCCACCATTTTCAAACCAAAGGGAACCACATCTGGTATACCAGCAAGACCGCGCTCGGTCTCATAGATAAACTTCTGTGTAGAGGACCAGTCAGTCCCGCCGTATTCAGTTGGCCAGCCCGGGGCAATCCAACCCTTGGCATGGAGTTTTTTCTGCCAGGCAACTATGCCCTCTTTATACTCTGTGCCAACTGTGCTGTTCACCTTATCAGTAATTGAGCTGTCGAACTCTTTGGCAAAAAACTCTCGCACTTCATCGCGAAATGCCAGATCCTCTGCTGAAAACTTAATATCCACGGTAGATCACTCCTCAAAATTTAATCGCCACACCATAGGTAATGACAGTTAATGTGTCAATATTTTAATTCTGTATGTACGGCGTGCACCGGCCTCTAGACCAATATTGTCAACCCTAGTGGGTTTTACTGTGGCTATTGCCTAGAAACTAGACGGCGCCTGCCTATCTAGGAGCCGATAATAAGCTATTTGCTGTAAAACCCGCTTGCTCAGCTACGACTGCGCGGTCACCTTTAGCTGACTTCTAGCTGACTTCGCTCGCCGCCAATATCAGGATTACACCAGAGCGCTGTTATCAAAGCGCGTAGCGCGCTGAAATCCGGGTCTTGCCTTCAGACGCTCGTAATAGGCTATGGTATTAGGGTTAAAGCTATCGCCCAGCCTAAGGGTCTCAGCCAGGTAGAGTGCGTAACCCACGGCGATATCTGCAATAGTAAAACGACCAGCACAGAGAAACTCTCTATCTGCTGTGGCCTCTTCTACAGAACGCAGGCGTGCGTGAAACCACTTGGCATAGTCTGCTGCTACGCTGGGCAAGCGCTTCTCTTCGGGCTCGAGAATGGTATATCTCAGCACCAGAGTCTGGGGGAAGGTGAGAGTAGCATCACTGCGGTGCAGCCAGTTCAGGTAGAGGCCATAGTCAGGTTCATCAACCCCCACGGCAAGATCTGTGGGACCATGCTTATCCACCAAATACTGGCTAATGCCCGCTGACTCGGTCATTTCCACATTGCCATCAGTAAAAAATGGCACAGTGCCAATGGGGTTGATATCGGTATACCCCGGGTGCATAAAACGCGGCGGGAACTTCATCACTTCGATATCATACTCAATCCCCATTTCCTCTAAAGTCCACAGGGGGCGTATCGATCTTGAACCGGCGCAGTGCCAGAGCTTTAGTGCCATTAGTTGGCCTCTTGTTGTTGGTTTATTTCAATTAATACGTCATCGGCCGCCACTTGGGTGCCTGCCACCGCAGTAACTTCTTCCACTGTACCATCCACCTCGGCAATAATTTCATAGTGCATTTTCATAGCTTCCAAAACAGCCAGATTTTGCCCTTTGACCACCTGATCTCCAGGCTTAACCAGCACCTCAAGCAGCAGACCATGCATTGGGGCTGTCACACGGCCGCCGCCAGCCGCTTCATCCACCGCACCATCGAGAATTATCAGGTCTTTAAACAGAGCACTGCGGCCCGCAATCGAGCAGTAAAGCTGGCCCTGCTGGCGCAATTTAAAGGTCGCCAGCTGGGATGACCCGTTAACCGCCAGGCTGGCATTGTTGCCATCCATGGTTAGCAGCTCTATTTCAATCTGCTGTTGCGACTGGGCACAGCTAACCAGATAGCAGTCTGAACTGTTGGCTATAGGTGAGATTGAAAGATCGAAGAGACTCTCACCAAATTGATACTGCTTGCGCGAAACCAGCCCACTAGCCATGGTCCAGTTCTTCAGTTTATGGCTAGTTAATGTACTGCTGGCAAAATGGCGCTGGTATTCAAGATTTAAATCAATCACCGCCGCCGCAGCGGCATCCTCGACGCGGGGTTCAGCCAGAGCCAGATCCGCCTGAGTAAACTCCTCAGCAATAAATGCTGTGGTGGCAGCACCATCGATAAAGCTCTGTTTTTCCAGACATTGAATCAGAAAGTCTTTATTGTTAGCCGTGCCAAATAACACGGTTTCTTGCAGGGCGGCAATCAGTTTTGTCCGGGCAGTTTCGCGATCATCACCATAGCCAATCACCTTGGCTACCATAGGGTCATAAAACGGTGATATTGCCTGGCCAGTGCAGATACCTGCATCAATACGCACACCAACTCCGGTGGCTGGCTGCCATAGATCTACGGGTCCCGAAGCAGGCAAAAAGTCCTGACTGGGGTCCTCTGTATACAGGCGCACTTCTATAGCGGCGCCCTGTAGTTTTATATCCTCTTGGGTTAAACCCAGAGGGCGACCCTGAGCCACATTAATCTGCAATTCCACCAGATCCAGACCGGTAACCAACTCGGTCACCGGATGCTCAACCTGCAGCCTGGTATTCATCTCAAGAAAGTAAAAAGCGCCGCTGGCATCAAGCAGAAATTCCACCGTGCCGGCACCGCGATAGTTAACACTCTTTGCCGCATCAATGGCCGACTGACCCATCTGCTCTCGCAGTTGCGACGTCATAATCGGGCATGGAGCCTCTTCCACCACCTTCTGGTGACGGCGCTGCACCGAACAGTCTCTCTCGCCCAGATGGATAGTATTACCCTGGCTATCGGCAAATACCTGAATCTCCACATGGCGGGGCTGGATAATGGCTTTTTCCAGAATCAGCTCACCGGAACCAAAGGCACTCTCCGCCTCAGCCCGGGCCAGCTTAATGGCATTGCCCAGCTCCTTGTAATCATGAACCAGACGCATGCCGCGCCCGCCACCACCCGCGGCCGCCTTGACCATTAGGGGCAGATCAATCTTTTTACCCTCAGCCAGCAGAGTCTTGTCGGATTGATCCAGACCCTCATAGCCCGGCACACAGGGCACCCCTGCTTCAATCATACGACGCTTGGACTCCGCCTTATTGCCCATCACATCAATGGCTTCTTTAGTGGGCCCAATAAATACTAGCCCGGCAGACTCAACCATCTCGGCAAAATCGGCATTTTCACTCAGAAAACCATAGCCCGGGTGAACAGCCTCAGCCCCGCTGGAGGCAGCCGCAGCCAAAATATTGTCAGCCAGCAGGTAGGACTCGCCCACTGGTCCAGGGCCAATACACACCGAGGCATCGGCCAGCTCTACATGAGGGGCGCCTGCATCGGCATCGGAATACACTGCTATGGTGCGATAGCCCAGCTGTTTGGCGGTACGAATAACCCGGCAGGCAATCTCGCCGCGGTTGGCAATCAAAATACTGTTAAAGGGTTTCATGAATACTCTTCCTGTTATTTATTCCACGAGGCCGACCGCTTTTCAACAAAAGCCGCCACTCCCTCAAGGCCCTCAGGGCTTAACATGCACTGCGCAAAACCCTCTGCAGCAAAATCTAGTGCCTCAGCGCGGGGGCGGCGCAATGATTCAAATAAAATAGTTTTGGTCACCGCATTGGCACCAGGCGCGCAGGCTTTAATATGCCCCAGTATGGTCTCGCACTGGGCCTCCAAATCCGCGGTATCCTCTGCTACGCCATGGGCAATACCCAGAGCTACGGCCTCCTCTCCCTTAAACCGCGCTCCGGTCAGCATCAGCCGCCGCGCCTGAGTCAACCCCACCCGCTCGGCAACAAAGGGAGCTATCTGCGCGGGAGGAATACCCAGGCTAGTCTCACTCAAACGGAATCTGGCATCAGCAGTCACCAATGTCACATCAGCCACACAGGCCAGACCCAGACCGCCGCCAATAGCCGCACCCTCAACCAAAATAATCACCACCTGGGGCTGTTCATTAAGCTTCATCATCAGATCGCCAAAACTGCGATTACTGGCCGCCACTTCGCCTGCATCTGTGGCCTGCATGCCTGATTTAAAGCCTTTAATATCGCCACCGGCACAGAACACACCGCCAGCTCCGCGCAATACAATAGTGCGGATACTGCGATCATCGCGCACCGCATCCAGCACAGTATCTAATTCCTCAGTCATTTCCGCCGATAGAGCATTCTTGGCTTCCGGGCGGTTAAACCATATTTTTAACACCGAGTCATCCCGCTCTAACAGCAGTGACTGGGTGATTGGTAATATAGCTTTTGATAAATCGCTCATAGTAATTCTCAGTCTCCAGGTTTATAGGCGGGCGATGCCAAAGCTATTGGGGCGCACCGTTCTATGGCGAGCTTCGCGCACTGTCTCCAATAGCAGTCCCAATGTTTTGCGCATATTGCGCGGATCAATCATGCCGTCGTCCAGCAAATGGCCAGAGGTATAAAAAGCATCCGACTGGGAGTCAAAGATATGGGCCAGGCCCTTCTCCTGAGCGGCCAGTGCCTCTTCGTCTGGCTCAACACCCATAGCTGCCGCCTTGCCTCTAGCCACCATAGACATAGTTTTCGCCGCTTGCTCGCCGCCCATTACGCCCATCTTGGCGTTGGGAAAGGTATACAGAAAATCCGGATCATAGCCACGGCCACACATACCGTAGTTGCCGGCACCAAAGCTGGCACCGGTCATAAAGGTAATGCGCGGCACCTCAATATTGCGCACCGCCTGAATCATCTTCGAGCCATGCTTGATCATGCCCGCCTGCTCAGACTTGGTGCCCACTATGTAGCCAGTGGTATTTTGAAAAAACAGCGCCGGAATATCGGCCTGATCCAGCAGCTGCAAAAACTGCGCGGCCTTATTGGCACCCTGGGGATCTATGGGGCCATTATTGCCAATAATACCCACCGCCTGGCCATAGATTTCCGCTTGAATACACACAGTAGACACACCAAAGCGCGGTTTAAAATCAAGAAAATCAGAGCCATCCACCACCCGGGCTACCAGCTCACGCATATCATATGGGGTGCGGTAATCAACAGGTATGACCCCAGCCAGCTCATCTGGATCATAGATAGGTTCGGCAAACTCCCGAGCCTCGGGCAGCTGACAGCTATCGTTCCATTGCAGGCGAGCCACAACTTCACGGCAAATCTGAATACCATGGCCATCATTTTCCGCCAGATATTCCGCCAGACCAGAGGTGGTGGCATGCATCTCAGAGCCACCCAATTCCTCTTCTGTGGCTATCTCTCCAGTAGCAGCTTTCAGCAGCGGCGGACCAGCCAAAAAGGCGCGCCCCGTACCCTTAACAGCAATAACATAGTCACTGAGTCCCGGCATATAGGCTCCACCAGCGGTAGACGAACCGTGCAGAATAGATATCACCGGTATCCCCTCTTTACTCAGTTTGGCCAGCGCACCAAACAGGTCACCCCCCTCTGCAAAGTTCTCAACGGTATAGTTCATCAGGTCACCACCAGCACTCTCTACCAAATGCACAAAAGGCAGCCTTTGCTCGAGAGAAATCTGCTGGGCACGGCGGATTCGGTAACCACCAGCCAGGGTCAATGAGCCCGCCAGAATGCCGCTATCATCTACCACTACACAGCAGCGCACGCCGGAGATAAACCCGATACCGGCAATCACAGTACCGCCGGGAATCGACTTGGCTTCGTCTTTGGTATCCAGCTTATAGCCTGCCAGATTGCCGATTTCCAAAAATGGCATACCTGGATCAAGCAATCTTGCCAGTCGCTCTCTGGGGGTTAACTGACCCCGCTTATCAAAGCGCGGTTTGCGCTTTTCCGAGATGGCGCGGCCGCGGCTGTTCAACTCATTGAGCTTATCCACCAATTCGAGCATCTCGGCCCGCTGCTTTAGATAGGTCTCTGAACTGGTATTTATTTTTGAGGCAAATACTGCCATGGGTCTATCTCCGTCTTACTGATTTTATTATTTAATTTGCTGGGCAATCTCGGCACTCACCGGAATCGGCAGGGCCAACAGAATCTGCCCATAGCCTTTACCCTGAGCGTCATTGCGAATACTGGCCATACCCCCACCCCCAAGCACATCATGGATGAGGAAGTTAATGGCATGACTGCCCGGCATCAGGTAGCGGTCCACATAACTGACACTATTACCAGCTGCCTCCGCAGGTAAAAAATGGGCAAAGCAGTCGGCTACGGCCTGTTGTGACAGCGCTGCATAGATATAGGGCAGATATTCAGGCTGGCGAGCGATAATGCCGACATTGGCCTTATCCCCTTTATCTCCACTGCGACCCCAGGCCAACTTGATAAGAGGTACTGGGACGGTTGCATCTGTGGGCGCGGCAGGCATAGTGGGTCGCTGCAGATCCTGCGGGCTAAATGGCTGGCCTGGACTGTCTGGTACCTGATGGCTAACGCCATCAATCTCCACCTCAATCTCGGCTGTACCCTTGGGCAGTGCAAAGGAAAACAGTCGCACCACTGGAGACGGACTGGGCCTTGCACCAGCAAACCCGGATAGCCCGGGCGGTGTCGCCAGCCCCAGCCCCACGGCCTCTTTTAGCATAATGCCAATGCCCGCAGCATCTGGATGCTTGGCGGCTATTTTTAGTACCAGTTCGCGACACTGAGTTATCTGAGCATTGGCTCCAAACTGGCTCTCAGCACCGATCAGCTCAACACTGGTTTCACTGTAGTCAGGCAATCCCAAATGTGTAAGGGTTCGGCGGGAGGCAGTAAAAATAGCATCGGCGAGCTTTTGCGCCTTGCGGTCGGCATCTACCCCATAGAAGGTCATATTGGTACCACCGCGAAATTCATCGGCATAGGTGGTGCAGACTTTATAGGTATCTGGTGCAGGTAACCCAGTGGCACCTGTCACTCGCACCAGATTATCGCCCAACTGCTCCAGCTGCACCTGAGAGAAATCACAGACCACATCGGGCAGCATATAGGCTTGGGGATCACCGATTTCGTAGACCATCTGTTCGGCTATGGTTGCCTTGCTTACCAGACCGCCGCTGCCCTCGGGCTTGGAGCAGTCAAAACTGCCATCAGCATGCACTTCGGCGATGGGATAGCCTATGGTTTCCAGGCTCTCAACCTCTTCCCAGTCGGTAAAGTTACCACCGGTCGCCTGAGGGCCACATTCAATAATATGTCCTGCCAGTGAGCCCATGGCCAGCTTATCCAGATCATCTCGCCCCCAGCCAAAGCTATGGATACAGGCACCCAGGGTCACCGCACTGTCAACACAGCGCCCGGTAACCACTATATCTGCACCCTCATCCAGCGCCCTGGCCACCGGAAAGGCACCCAGATAGGCGTTGATACTGGCGATTTTATCGGCTGCAGGAAAAGCCGCACCAGTAAACATCTCTGTGTAGCCCTGCTCTGCAAGCTGATCTCGCTGAGCGATCATATCGTCTCCCATCACACAGGCTACTTTAAGGTCCAGCCCCATCTCTGCTATAAGTGCGCGCAGTGCATTGGCACAGGCCTGGGGATTTACACCGCCGGCATTGGACACAATTTTCACACCCTGACGGGCGATCTCTTTAAGGTTAGGCTTCATGGCCGCGGTGACAAAGTCCAGGGCATAGCCATAGTCGGGATTTTTAGCCCGGGCCCGGGCCATAATCGACATGGTGATCTCGGCAAGATAGTCGTAGGCAATAAAGTCTAGATTGCCATCTTTAAGCAGTTGCGGCGTGGCGCGTGCGGCGTCGCCCCAGAATCCACTGGCACCCGCTATGCGCAAAGTTTTGTCTACCATCGTCGCTATTCTCCAAAACAGTAACTATGGCTGCGATACTACTGATTTACGTGCGGATACTCTTTGGATTCTATGCCAGCTATATAAGACCCCATGCCAAATGGGTGGCTCAGGCCTTCATTTTTTCGAGATAGATGGAAGCGATAATAAAGCTCAAGGGCGCCCCGGCAGCCAGAATATCTGCGCTTAACAGAGCCTTGGTCAGAGGTTCAAAAATCTCATTGGCAGAGAATACATCACTGAGAACACCGGTCATCAGGGCGCCGATACCCAGGCCCAGCAGATTACAGGCAACCAATAACAGCCCTGTCATTACCCCACGCAGCTGCACCGGCGTCAGATCCTGAACCGTTGAAAATGCCGGGCCATAAAAGGAGCTCAGGCTAAACATACCCGCAGCCATACCAATATAGAACAGCGCAGATGAGGGGTCGACAAAGCGAAATGAGATCAATAATGGCGTCACTCCCAGCATTAACAGGGCTAAAAACCTGACCCGGCCACCTCTATATCTGGCCTGATACCAGTCACTCAGCATACCCCCCAGAAAGGTGCCCGCTGTGCCAAAGACTATATAAATTAGCCCATAGGTGGCGCTGATCTCACCTATACCAAAGCCTCTCTCTCGCTCCAGCCAAACTATGGCAAACTGTCCAGCGCCCAGAGGTATATGAAGAAATATTGCGCCGATCATGGTCCAGGCCAGTGCCGGAGTTGATTTCACAACATTAAAAACATCGGCGACTATACTTCGCCAGTTGCCCCCGATCAGACTCTCCTGCTGTTCTTCCCCGCTGCCCTTTTCTTCCATTGCGCCACGCTCTGGGTCTTTGACCAGCAATAGCACCAGGGCCAAGCCTATTCCCAGCCCACCCAACAATAAAAAGCAGTTGCGCCAGCCAATCATGGGGCCCAATATGCCGGCAACTATAAAGCTGGCCCCGGCACCCAGGGGTACGCCGAGATAATAAATACCAGTGGCAGTGCCTCTTTTAGCCTTGGGAAACAGATCAGCGATCATGGAGATAGCTGAGGGTGCCATTGCCGACTCGCCTACACCAATAAACAGTCGCGCTATGCCAATCTGCGCGAAGTTTTTGGCCAGGCCAGACACTGCAGTCAAAGCACTCCAGAGCACTAGTCCAGCAGCTATCAACCTGGGTCTATGCACTCGATCGGCCAGAGCACCCATAAACAACCCCATAATGGAGTAAAAAAACACAAATATCGGACCGGTTAGCAGACCAAACTGGGAGTCACTGAGATTGAGGTCGGTAATAATAGCTGTACCAAAACTGGTGATCAGGGTGCGATCGACCATATTGAGTATATTGAGCAACAGGAGAAACAGCAGTATGGCTGTGGTTTTTGGTGATGTTTGCGGCTGCCCAAGTGGCTTTTCCATAATGGCCCTTTATTATTGTTGTTATCTCTGGGCCCTGCGTAAGGCGCCTCAATTGGTTGCTGCACTATTACAGACTTAGGGCTAAAAAACGATAAAAACCCTTAATTCTGTGACCGATTGTTATTTTTCCCGGTCCAGGCACGGATCATAAATAGAGGTTGAGTTTGCTGGCAATTGTTTTTACAGTGCAACTGTCAAAATAATTTATGGGCCGGTGATCTGTGGGCTCAGATAACAAAAGAGGGTTTAGCTATGTCGTTAGAAGCTGTTACTGCAGGTTTAAAGGAAAAGATTGGCGAAGACTGCGGTCTGGGTTCGGTCTTGAAGTTTGATTTTGGTGATGATGGTATTTTGCTCCTTGATGCAGCTCAGGTGCCCAATCAGATTAGCAACGATGATGCTGAGGCCAACTGCACCATAGAAATCAGCCTGGACAATTTTAAAGATATGGCTGAGGGCAAGCTGGATGGCACTTCTGCATTTATGTCTGGCAAGTTAAAGATTCAGGGGGATATGGGCGTAGCTATGAAGTTGGGGCCCTTGCTGTCCTAAGCGCTGCCGTTCATTGAGTGTAAACATGGCGTCAGTGTAGCTTCACCTAGAGTTGATAGCGTACTTTCTCGGTTTTCTTGGATGCGGCACATTGTTTGAGATGCTGTTTGGAGATGGCCTTGAGATCAATCAGGGCCATCTCCAAACAGCATCCTACGCCAATACCATCAACCTAAGTACTATCCACCTAGGTACTATCCACCTGAGTACTACCCACCTAAATACCACTAACCCAGCCCCAGCCAATCACAAGCCAAACTGCCGAGCCGCCAGATCGCGCATTATTTCTTCAGAGCCACCACCAATCGCATTTACCCGCACCTCGCGATAAATACGCTCAACCCGACTGCCACGCATATAGCCAATACCCCCCAAAATCTGCATCGCCTCCCGCGCACAAAATTCCATAGTCTGACTGGACTGCACCTTCAACAGCGCTATATCACCGGCATTTTCAGTGCCCGCCTGAATTTGCTCGCAAGTCATCAGCAGGTAAGCCTGAGTTGCGTTGATACGCTGCTTCATTTCGGCAATTTTATGGCGAATCACCTGATGATCAGCCAGGCGCTGACCAAAGGTCTCACGCTCGCGGGCCCAGGCCACCGCATCTTCCAGACAGACGCGAGAGCAAGCCTCCATGGAGGCGGCCATAGCCAGGCGTTCGGAGTTAAAATTATTCATAATCACCGCAAAGCCCTTATTTTCCTGGCCTAGCAAATTACCCCGAGGCACTCGCACATTGTCGAAGTAAATAGTGGCCGTATCTGAGCACCACCAGCCCTGTTTTCTGTTCAGAGCGGTGCGTGAAACCCCCTCTGCATCGGCGGGGATCAGCAAGGTTGATACGCCACCTGAGCCCTCTCCGCCAGTACGCACGGCAGTGGTAAACCAGTCGGCGTTCATGCCACCGGTGATATAGGTTTTTGATCCATTGACTACATAGTGATCGCCATCCAGGCGAGCTGTGGTTTGCAACTGAGCTACATCTGAGCCGCCGCCAGGTTCAGTGATGGCCAGTGAGATACGTTTGATGCCTGCCAGTACGGGCGGGGCTACCATCTGTTTGACCTCGTCGCTGCCAAAATTAATCACTGGCGGAAGACCAATGCCATGCACCAGCAATGTCGCTGCTACGCCGCCGACGGCAACGCGAGCCATTTCCTCATTGAGAATTATCCCGTGCCACAGATCTATACCTTCGGTGACACCGCCAAACTCCTCAGGGTATCCCATTCCCAACAGGCCTATCTCTGCTGACTTGATCCAAAGCTCATCGGGGATCGAGCCGCTCTCATCCCAGTCTTCCGCATAGGGCATAATCTCGCGATCGATAAACCGTCGCAGCTGGGCGCGCCATTCATGGTGCTCGGGGCTGAGGTTTTTATTGGGCAGACGAGCGCTATCGAAGTCCAGTGACATAGCAATACCTATAATTATAGTTTTAGGGATGTATGCCTGAGATAGTAGTTTGACCACCGGTAGCTGGCAACCTTATCAGCGCCATTTTGTTGGGAAAAAATGCCAACCGGACAGCTCTATTTGCGGCGGTAATCTCGCGGAGAAACCCCGTGCCAGCTTTTAAACGCGCTGGAGAATGAGCCCTGGTCGCCATAGCCCAGCAGAAAAGCAATCTCGCTAATGCCCAGACGATTATCAGACAGGTAGCGCAGTGCAACTTTGGAGCGCACTTCCTGGAGAACATTTAAGAAGTTGGTATCTCTGTCGGAGAGGCGGCGCTGTAATGTGCGTCGAGAGATATTCAGCTTGCCAGCCAGCTTATCAATGGTGACCTCGCCCTCGGGCAAGTATTGCAGTATAGACTGTTTGAGATCGGCCAACAGCTGGTCAGCCGGATCATCATCACCAAAAAAATCCCTAAAGGGTCGCTCTTGGTCCGGACCTTCCTGATAGTCCTGCTTGATCATCGGAAAGCTCAGGGCCTCGCGGTCAAAAAACAGGCTGCTGTAAGGTTGTGCGAAGCTTAGATTGCTGCCAAAGATATCCTCTAAGTTGCTGGCATCTCCAGGTTGAGCATAGGTAAAATGCGCCTTGACCACCTGAACTGGCCTGACGCACAGAGAAGTAAAAATACCCGCCGAGGCGGCCAGCATCTCATCACTGATAAAACGCTTGCGACCAGTCTCAGGCATCAGTGGCTCCCAGCGCAGCTCCACCAGCTCGCCCTCTCTATGAGCGGTAATCTGCCCTATGTCACCGCGCAGAATATGCTGACTGGGCATTAGGTTGAGATAGTCTTTAAAGGATTTACACACCCTGGCCAGATAGAGCTGAATATTGAGCCCTTTAAGATAGGTTACCCGGCCCACAACCAGGCCTATATCCGGATTGTTAGTCGCATCGGCCGCTAGCTGAAAGAGCCTGTAATAGCTGTTTACTGGAAAACGACGATCGGGAATAGTCAGCTCAGTGGCATCCAAGCCTGCGCTGGTCAACAGAGCCCGGCTATCCAATCCCAGCTGCTCTATCACCTGCAACAGTGTATTAATGGGCGCGGCATATACCGTCCACTTGGGATCAATAAGCTGTGTGGTTTTTGCGCCAGAGGCCATAGTGTGGAGGTCTTACTGTTTTCAGGAGGTTCAGCTTACCATCAGCACTGAAACTCATTCAAATATTGACAGCAATAGTGTGTATTTGAGATGACATTTGCCAAGCTACTGTATATATTAACAGTATTAATAAAAATTAAATTGCCCGAGCTGTCGCTGTTGTTGCCATGACCAAACCAGAAATAATATCCAGTTTACTAACCCGCCAGGATACCTGGCGTGGTCGCAGCAGGCGTCTGCCAAGACAGACTCTCAGCACCGGCCATCAGAGTTTAGATCTGCTATTACAGGGTGGTTGGCCTGCGGCGGCACTCACTGAGCTCTTGCCCCAGCAGATGGGTATAGGTGAGCTGAGCCTGCTACTACCTGTTATCAGAGAACATGGCAGTCACAGCCACCTCTGTCTGTGGCTGGACCCACCCTATCAGCCTTATGCTCCGGCACTATCTGCTGCGGGCATTGCCCTAAACAAACTTCTAGTGGTACGCAGCAAAAATGCCAGAGAATGGCTGTGGGCCGCTGAGCAGTCTATTCGCAGCGGCGCCTTACTGCTGGCCTGGGCAAGGCCCCAGGCGCCCAGCTACGCTGACTTGCGCAAATTACAACTGGCCGCCGCCGACAGCAGCAGCGCAGCTTTCTTATTTAGCCCAGTCAAGGCACTGGCCACCCCATCACCAGTAACACTGCGACTGGAACTTGAGAGCCAAGAAGTAAATCAGCTACTGCTGAGCGTACGCAAAATGCGAGGCGTCGCCGCGGGAATGCAGCTGCAACTCTCTCTGGGGGAATCTTATAAGCAGAGAACCCAGCTGACACAACTGCCTGCAGACAGGCATCATGGCTATATTGATATCTCTACACCTAGGTTAAACAACTAGATGCCTAAGCCTAATAATCGGGCAAATGATATCTGGCTGTATCTGCATTTTCCTCTGCTGCCGCTCGAGACGCTATTGCCACAGTTGCCTCGGGAGCAGGCTGCCAAACCCATAGCGGTGATTGATCAATACAGAAACACCCAGTCTGTTCTCTGCTGCAACAGCCAAGCCAGTGCATGGGGCATAGAGCCAGATCTATCTGTCTCCACCGCCCTGGCACTCTGCCCTGAATTGCAGCTATTACCCAGGCAGTCCGAACAGGAGCAACAGTATCTGCAGCAACTGGCACTGCTGTGCTACAGATTTAGCCCTATCATTACAGTGCACAGTGATTGCGGGCTGTGGCTGGAGATATCTGGCTGTTATAAATTATTTAAAGGCTACAGCAGCCTGTTACAACAGCTGCACACCAGACTGCAGGCACAGGGCATTACTGCCGTCAATGGTATAGGCAACAACCCTCTGGCCGCACAGCTGGTCTGCCAGACTGATTTTGAGACAGAGCTGCCCAGCACCAGGCAATTGCGGCAGCGCCTGCTCGATACGGACCTGTGCCATTTAAAAGCCAGTGCCCGGCAGCAGCAAAATTTTAAGCAGCTGGGTCTCAAGACGCTGAGAGATTTACTGGCCCTGCCCCGCAGCGCCTTAAGCCGCCGTTTTGATGCAGCCCTTATGCTTTATATAGCTCAGCTCAATAACGACAAACCTTTTAATGCGCCGCGATTTCAGCCGGCCAATAGCTTTCACGATCTCATACAAAACCCCCAGGGTATTTTTAATAAAGAGAGCCTGCTGTTTCCAATGAAAACCCTGTTACAGAACCTCTGCCACTATCTGATGGCGCGCCACTGCTATTGTCAGGAGATCAAATGGCAGTTTGAGCCTTTAATAGGAGAGCCTGCACAGATGCGCATCCAGCTATCCGGCAGTCAAAATAACTGGTCGAGCCTGTTGATGCTGAGCCGACTGCAATTAGAGCGTCTGGAATTACCCCGCAGTGTTGAACAGATTGTGCTGTTTAGCGACCAGTTTATCGAAGCGCCTCAGGGAATGGTTAATCTGGATCTGTTCGGTGATAGCAGTGATGCACAGCAGTGCAATGAGCTGATTGATAGTCTTAATGCGCGTCTGGGGAGAGAGGCTCTGTCGCAGCCTGTGCTCAACCAGGATTATCTACCAGAGCAGGCCAGCACGTTAGCCACACCGGGCAATCAGGCCGAGACAACCTTCCATAACAGAGTCAAAGCCCCGCAGCCAGTCTGGCTATTAACCGAACCCGCACCGGTGCAAATACGCAATCAACAGTTGCACTGGCATCAACCCCTGAGCATTATCAGTGGACCCGAGCGCCTCTGTGGCAACTGGTGGCAGGGCGAGCAGCAGCGCGATTACTATCTGGCTTGTGACAGTAAAGGCGCTCGCTACTGGTTATTTAGAGAAACCAGCAACCGGCGCTGGTTTGTTCATGGCCTGTTTTCTTAGCCGGTTTTGTTAACCTGCTAGCTGGCAAACTGCTCCTTAAGTTTAAATTTCTGCACCTTGCCCGCCGGGTTTCTCGGCAGAAGATCAATCAGATGTAACTGGCTGGGCAGTTTGTAGCGGGCTAGGGACTCACCGGCGAAGTCGCGCAGGCCTTCCAAGCTCAGTTCGGCGCCCTCTTCGAGCACGGCAATAGCGGTGACCGCCTCACCCCACTTATCATTGGGCAGACCAATCACAGCCACTTCAAGAATGGCTGGGTGACCATAGAGAATACTCTCCACCTCGGCTGGGTAAACATTTTCGCCACCCGTAATCACCATGTCTTTTACCCGATCGCAGAGAAACAGAAAGTCCTCATCGTCCAGATAACCAATATCACCGCTGTGGAACCAACCCTGGGAGTCAATAGCCTCAGCTGTAGCATCTTCTCGATTCCAGTAGCCCTTCATCACGTTGGGCCCCTTAATGCAGACCTCACCATGCACGCCAGCAGCTACCGGATTATTATTTTCATCGACAATACGCACCTGGGTAAACATGGGCGCCTTGCCCGCCGAGCCCACCTTAACCATAGCCAGATCACTGGCCAGCAAACTAGCAAAGGGTGCAGTCTCGGTAAGACCATAACCCTGACAAAAATTAATGCCCCGCTCGCCATAGGTTTTAATCAGGGGCACTGGAACCGGCGCACCACCGCAGGTCAGGGTGACAATACTAGACAGGTCTGTGGTGGCAAAATTTTCATGCTGCACCATCATCAAAAACATGGTGGGCGCACCAAACATGGTAGTTACCTGGTGCTTCTCAATCAGCCTAAGCACCTCTCCGGCATCAAAGCTGCGCAGCAGAACCACCTCAATGCCCTTACCCAGAGACAATAGCGTGGTCACATTTAGACCGCCAATATGAAATAGCGGCGCACAGGTCAGCGTGGTATCCGACAGCCCGTCCTCGCCAAAGCACACATTGATACTGTTCCAGAATATATTGCCATGGGTAAGCATGGCGCCCTTGGGCAATCCGGTGGTACCCGAGGTGTACATAATAAAGGCCACATCATCTCCATCGACCTTCTCGCTGTCGGCAATAGGGTCAACGGCAGCCATCAATGGCTCCAGAGCCTCCCACTGTTCAGCATCGGTTTCAGCGGTGATATAGCGAGTGCACTCAAGGTTGTCTCTCTCGCTATCGATCAACGGACGCAACATATCATCAGCCACCATGGCACTGATGCCCGCATCATTGGCAATAAAACGCACCTCCGGGCCAGTGAGGCGGAAATTTAAGGGAACAAATACAGCGCCCAGGCAGCCACAGGCATAGAGCATTTCCAGAAACACCGGGTGGTTAAGACCTATATAACCCACTCTGTCGCCAGCACTGATACCACCCTCACGCAGCACAGCTGCCATACGTCGCACCCGGTCACCCAGCTGAGCAAATGTCAGGGTGCTACCCTCAAAGGTCAGTGCGGGCTCATTAGGTGAAATCGTGGCGCGGCGCAAAATAGTTTGGCCCAAGCCTATATCCGCAGTCTGTAAATTGGACATGAAAAACCCTCTGTATTAATTGTTATTCGCAAACGATCACTGCACGCAGCTCGCTCTTATGGTTGTGACCGGAGCATAAAAGTTGCATGACAAAATATCCATAGCCTGCGCGGATACTTGGCATGCTTTCTGCTAATTCCTTAACAACAGGGGATATTAAATGCCTTTAAACAGGCGGTTATCAGCTAAAGGAACAAAAATGAACCTCCACAGGCCACAGTTGTTGTCCAGCATGGTGCAAAGCCGCACCAAAAAAGGGCATCGACAAGCATGAGACTTATCTTTACCGACCTGGACGGCAGCTTGCTCGACCACTACAGCTACAGCTTTGCGCCGGCAGCCAACTATTTAGAGCGACTAGAGGCACAGCAGATACCGGTTATTCCCATCACCAGTAAAACCCGGGCCGAGGTTCTAGCCCTGCGCCAACAGCTTAAAAACCAACATCCATTTATTATCGAAAATGGCGCCGCCATCTGCATACCCAGGGATTACTTTTCCCAGCGTCCAGGGTCTGTCGTTGATTGCGGAGACTATTGGATAATCAGCAATGCCCGGCCAAGCAGCCACTGGCAGGCGTTACTCGACCAAATCCGCCCAGCCTTTGAGGATGAATTTCAAACCTTTAGCTCAGTCTGTGGCGAAAAGGGTACCGATGGCCTGGTTCAGCTTACTGGGCTTAGCCCAGACCAAGCCAGGCTGGCCCGACAGCGGGAGTACAGCGAGACAATTCACTGGCTGGGCGGCGATAGTCGCAAAGCGGAGTTTATAACCCAGCTCAAGGCAGCTGGCGCTCATCTGCTCCAGGGCGGACGCTTTTTAAGTATGGGCGACGACACAGACAAAGGGAGAGCCCTGGCGCAGTTGCTGCATCTGTATCAACAACAGCACGGCGATTGTCAGACTCTCGCCATTGGCGATAGCGCCAACGATATCAGCATGCTAGAGGCTGCAGACTCAGCGCTGATTGTTCGCTCGCCCAACCACCGGGCACCCAATGTGCAGCGCACAAACAATCTGTATGCCAGCAAAGCGACCGGGCCCAATGGCTGGGTTGAGGGTGTTTATGCCTGGCTGGAAAATCACTACTAAACAATCATCAACTGAGATCTCTATGGGCGACTTTCACCAAAACGGCAATATCACCACATTACATAATCTTTCCCATCGACCCCTGGCGGAGATGGAACAGGAACTATCTACATTTTCTAAAACCCGCCCCATGGGTTTAATTCTGCCCTCATTGTTTTCTGAACTTGAGGGTGAGGCTATGCCAAAAATTATCGATGAACTCAAACAGGTGCCCTATCTCAATCAAATTGTGATTGGCCTGGATCGCGCCGACGAAAAGCAATATCGAGAGGCACTGCAGTTTTTTAGCAAACTTCCTCAGGAACACCGGGTGCTTTGGAATGATGGGCCGAGACTGCAAGCCCTGGATGCGAAATTACAAAAGCTGGATCTGGCACCCAAGGAGTTGGGCAAGGGTCGCAATGTTTGGTACTGCATGGGCTACACATTAGCCTCCAACAAAGCAGAGTCTGTGGCTCTCCATGATTGCGATATTATTACCTACGACCGCGAACTGTTGGCGCGGCTAATTTATCCGGTGGCCAACCCAAGATTTAATTACGAATTTTGCAAAGGCTATTATGCCCGTGTCGCTGATGGCAAAATTAATGGCCGCGTTTCACGACTACTGGTCTCGCCACTGTTGCGTGCCCTCAAAAAGACTGTGGGCCACACCGACTACCTCAACTATATGGACAGCTATCGCTACCCACTGGCTGGCGAGTTTTCATTTCGCCGCGATGTGCTCAATGATATTCGTATTCCCAGCGACTGGGGTTTGGAAATTGGCGTGCTGTCTGAGATGTATCGCAACTACGCTGGCAACCGACTCTGCCAGGTGGATATCGCAGACAACTATGATCACAAACATCAAAAACTTTCTCTGGATAACGACAGTGATGGTCTTTCCAAAATGTCCATTGATATAGCCAAGGCGTTGTTTCGCAAACTGGCTACCCAGGGTGAAGTATTTAGCACTGAGGCGTTTCGCTCTCTCAAGGCAACCTATTATCGACTGGCGCTAGATACCGTAGAGAACTGTCACAACGATGCCATTATGAATGGTCTCAGTCTAGATATTCACGAAGAAGAAATGGCCGTAGAAATGTTTGCTGAAAATATTATTAAAGCTGGTGAGGTGTTTTTTAATGCACCTATGGAAAGACCCTTTATCCCCAGCTGGAACCGAGTAGTCAGTGCAATTCCGGATATTTTTGAGCAGCTAGTTGATGCCGTTGAGGCAGACAACAAAGAATTTTTATCATGAATCCAAGCCCCCTGCAGACTAATGTAGAACATCATCTTGGAGCCATCTATACCGATAGCTCAGCCGCAGATCTAAAAACTCTGGGCGCCGAGCTTATCGAGTTGATGGGTCTCACCGATAAAGAACTGATTGAAAATCGACGCATCAATCACTGGGATCAAACCCATAGCCTAGTCATAACGTATGGCGACTCAGTATTGCGGGATGATGAAAAACCCCTGCAAACACTCAATCGTTTTCTCGATAAATATTTGCGCAGCTCTGTCAGTGGCGTGCATATACTGCCCTTTTATCCCTTCACCTCCGACGATGGTTTTTCGGTTCTCGACTACTCTAGCGTTAATGAATCTCTGGGCGACTGGAAAGACATCAACAGCATCGCCAACAATTATTCACTGATGGCAGACCTGGTGGTCAATCACTGCTCAGCGCGCAGCCCCTGGTTTGAAAATTTTACCAAGGGTCGCGATCCCGGCCGCAACTTTTTCTATACCGCCAGCCCGACAGATGATCTAAGTGCAGTGGTTAGGCCGCGCACTAATGAGCTTTTGCGCGAAGTACAAACCAGCGATGGTATTCAGCATGTGTGGTGTACTTTTAGCCATGACCAGGTAGATTTAAATTTCCGCAACCCAGAGGTGCTCAAGCAGTTTGTCAGCATTATTAAACAGTATCTGGATAATGGCGTGCGCATTTTTCGCCTCGATGCAATTGCCTTTTTATGGAAAGAAATTGGTACCAGCTGCATTAACTTAGAACAGACCCACGAGATGGTGCGTCTGTTCCGCACATTGATAGAGCAGGCTCAGCACGACGCCATCATTATCACTGAAACCAATATTCCCAACCGCGAAAATCTAGCCTATTTTGGCGATGCCAACGAAGCGCACTCTGTTTACAATTTTTCTCTGCCGCCATTATTAGTCAACAGCCTGGTTACCGGCAGCTGCACCTATTTGAAACAGTGGATGATGAGCATGCCACCGGCTCGCAATGGCACCGCTTACTTTAATTTTATCGCCTCCCATGACGGCATAGGCTTAAGGCCAGCAGAGGGGCTACTTAGCGATAGCGAGATTAACACTCTGGTGAAAACCATGCAGGGCTTCGGTGGCCATGTTTCCTGGCGCGCGCTGGACAATGGCGACAGCAAGCCCTATGAAATTAATATCTCATTGTTTGATGCACTGCAGGGCACGGTGGATGGCGCAGATGATTTGGGCATTCAGCGCTTTGTTTGCGCCCATGCCATTATGCTGGCTCTGGAGGGTATTCCTGGAATCTATATCCACAGTTTGCTCGGCACCGGCAATGATTATCAGCGCGTAGAAAACAGCGGCCACAACCGCGCCATCAATCGCCATCAATGGGACTATCATGATCTGGAAGCGGCGCTGGCTGATCAAAACAGTACTCACCACCAGGTCTACAACCAGCTAAAGCAGTTACTCAAGATACGCCGACGGCAGTCTGCATTTCATCCCAATGCCACGCAGTTCACTCTGCATCTGGGTGATCAGTTATTTGGTTTCTGGCGCCAGAGCCTGGATCGCCAGCAGAGTATATTTTGCATCAGTAATATTAGTGCCGAGGTGCAAACACTATCTCTGTCAGATATAAATTTAATCGACAACGAACAGTGGCACGACTTAATTACCGACATGCCCTGCTCTGCTGAGTCCCCTGACAACCACCAGAGAGCCATTCAAATGCAGCCTTACCAGACAGTGTGGATTACCAATAGCCCGGCATAAAAAAACATAAGTAGCCAGCTCTGGAAATAACCTTATACTGCAGATATACTGTTTATATATACAGTATTTATTTCTAATAGCAGTTGTATACCCTATGGCCTATGCCGAACTTCATTGCGTCAGCAACTTTACGTTTCTGCGCGGGGCTTCCCACCCTCAAGAACTAGTCCACACAGCCAGTGCGCTGGGCTATAGCGCACTGGCTATAACCGACGAATGCTCATTGGCTGGCGCAGTAAAAGCCCATGTGGCAGCCCTGGACTGCGATCTACAGCTTATTATTGGCAGCGAGTTTCGCCTTGAGGGCCAGTGCCTAATTGTTCTGGTGAGCAACCGCCAATCCTATGCCGAGCTATCTGCACTGATTACCCTGGCCCGCAGGCGCAGCAGCAAAGGCGAGTATCAGCTTAGATGGCAAGATCTGAGCGGCACCATGAGCAATAGCCTGTTAATCTGGCTGCCCAGTGGTGATCTGGAGCCAGACCATGAGGTGGGCGAACGCTTAAGTTATTGGTTTAAAGATCGACTGTGGATTGGTGTCGAGCACCTACTCGACGGCAACGAGAGCTACCAGTATTACT
>JAYPYO010000008.1:0-2696 GCA_038135995.1 Porticoccaceae bacterium | reverse complement strand
CTGTGGATTGGTGTCGAGCACCTACTCGACGGCAACGAGAGCTACCAGTATTACTATTACCGCAATCTGGCAGCCCTCTGGCAACTGCCTATGGTGGCCTGCGGCGATGTGCATATGCACTGCAAAGAGCGCCGTGCCCTGCAGGATACATTGACCGCTATTCGCCACAGCTGCTCAGTGATGGAGCTGGGTGAGCGACGCTTCCCCAATGCCGAGCGCCGCCTGCGCAGCTTGCCTCATATAGAAAAACTCTATCCAGCGGCGCTGTTAGCCGAGACCATTCATATCGCCAAACGCTGCCATTTCAGCCTCGAAGAGCTGCGCTATCAATACCCTAACGATGTGGTGCCAGCCCATCTAACTCCAGCCGAACAATTGCGACTTCTAACCGGACAGGGAGCGCAGCAGCGCTGGCCCAGTGGCTTGTCCCAAACTGTGCGCCAACAGATTGAATACGAACTTAAAGTGATAGAAAAGCTGCAATACGAATGTTATTTCTTAACTGTCCATGATCTGGTGGCCTTTGCCCGCAGTCGCCATATCCTCTGCCAGGGCCGTGGCTCCGCCGCCAACTCGGTGGTCTGTTACTGCCTGTTTATCACCGAAGTCTCTCCCGATCAGGTCTCCCTCTTATTTGAGCGTTTTATCTCCACCGAACGCAACGAGCCTCCAGATATAGATGTGGACTTTGAGCACGAGCGTCGCGAAGAAGTGATTCAGTATATTTATCAGCGTTACGGCCGCGAGCGCGCTGCACTGGCCGCCACGGTAATTACCTACAGACCGCGCAGCGCAGTGCGCGATGTGGGCAAGGCTCTGGGTCTGGATCCCCTGTTTATCGAGCAACTCAGCCAGTCATTATCCTGGTGGGACCGCAGTGGTGACCTGCAAGAGCAGTTTGAAAAGGCCGGTGCCCGGGGCCATATGGCCGAGCATTTTTACCAGCGCGTGCAGGAGATTCTCGGTTTTCCCCGCCACCTGTCCCAACATGTGGGGGGCTTTATTATCACCAAGAGCCCCATCAGCACATTGGTGCCCGTTGAAAATGCCAGCATGCCCGAGCGCACAGTGATTCAGTGGGACAAAGAAGATATCGAAGCCCTGGGCCTGCTTAAAATCGATATCCTGGCTCTGGGCATGTTGACTGCCATCCATCGCTGCTTTGATTTGATTCGTAGCCATCAGAGCGTTGACCTCTGTATGCAGGCCATTCCCAAAGAAGACAGCAACACCTACGACATGCTCTGCGCCGCCGACAGTATCGGAGTTTTTCAAATAGAATCCCGCGCCCAGATGGCCATGCTGCCCAGATTAAAACCCCGCTGCTTTTACGATCTGGTAATAGAGATTGCCATAGTGCGCCCCGGGCCCATTCAGGGCGGCATGGTGCATCCCTATCTCAAACGCCGCCAGGGCCTGGAACAGTTAACCTACCCCCACCCGGATATCAAAAATGTACTTGAGCGCACATTGGGTATTCCGGTATTTCAGGAACAGGTTATTCGCCTGGCCATGGTCGCCGCAGGCTTTAGTGGCGGCGAAGCCGATCAGCTACGTCGCGCCATGGCCAGCTGGGGAAAAAACTCCGAGCGCAATAACGAGCTACTAGGTTTTAAGCAAAAACTTATCAATGGCATGTTAACCAGAGGCTATGACCTGGACTTTGCCGAGCGACTGTTTCGCCAGATACAGGGTTTTGGCGTCTACGGTTTCCCCGAATCTCACTCCGCCAGCTTTGCCCTGCTGGCCTATGTGTCCGCCTGGTTAAAATGCCACTATCCCGCCGCCTTTTACTGCGCCCTGTTAAATAGCCAACCCATGGGCTTTTACTCCGCCTCCCAGCTGGTACAGGATGCCCGGCGCCACCAAATCAACGTAGAACCCATAGATGTACTGCACAGTCGCTGGGATCACAGTCTGGAAGGCGATAGCAATGATCCCAGGCTGCGCCTTGGCTTTCGCCTGATCAAAGGCCTGGCCCAGCGCTCAGCGGAGAAAATAACAACCAGCGACCGCCAGTTTAAAACCATTGCCCAGCTCACTGATAGCACAGGCCTGTCCCGCGCCGAGCTCAGCTTATTAAGCAGTGCCGGAGCGCTAAAGTCGCTGGCCCAAAACCGTCGTCAGGCTCACTGGCAGGCACTGGTGACCGACAGCAGCGCCAGCCTACTGCCCTCGACAGATCAGGAGTCTATTAACCTGCAACCCCCCAGCGAAACTGAAAACCTCTATGCAGACTACAGCCATACCGGCCTGTCCCTGGGCCGCCACCCCATGGAACTCCTCCGCGAGCAGTTCCCAGTTTTTCGCCAGTGCAAACGCCATATTGATCTAGCCGAGTTGGGCCACCGTCGCTTTGTGCGTATCGCCGGATTAGTGACCGGCAAGCAGCGCCCGGGCACCGCCTCTGGCGTGGTGTTTTTAACCCTCGAAGATGAGACCGGCAACAGCAATGTGGTGGTCTGGCAGAGCGTACAAAAAAACTGTCGTCAGGCACTATTAAAGGCTCAGCTGCTAATGGTTAAAGGCGTCGTAGAAACTGATGGTGCGGTGATACATGTGATTGCCCAAGAGTTAACCGATTGCTCTGAGCTATTGACGCAGGATCCAGTTGTTTAGCGGCAAGGGATACTGACCCCCGGGTCAATAAATAGTCCCCACAGGCTACAGCCACCCTGCTGACTGTAGTAGGATAA